>CAIMOW010000001.1 GCA_903843235.1 uncultured beta proteobacterium
ATACATTGTTGCCAACCATCGGCTTCTTCCCAGTGACTTGGCAAACTTTTGCCATGACGGACTCCATTAATTGCGAAAAAAGAAGATTGTATCAGGCTAAGCCCCTTTTGATCTACCCCCAATGCGCTTTAGTTTGGAGCCGTGCCAGGCCAAAAGGATTTTTGGGGTGTAAATTATTAGTTAAGTTAGCATTTACTATCATTTATCACCAATTTTCATAATGCCAGCATCCGAACAAGAGAAAAATCCACTGCCGCTCACAATGCAGTGGTCAAGCAGGGGAATATCGACTAATTGCAGGGTATTTTTGAGGGTTTGGGTTAGGTTTTGGTCGCCTTCGCTGGGAATCGGGTTGCCACTAGGGTGATTGTGAGCCACGATCAGGGCGCTGGCATTTCTGGCCAAGGCTTCTTTGAGGATTTCTCTGGGGTATACGGCGGTCTGGGTGATGGAGCCCCGAAACAGCTCCTGACACTCGATTAGGCGATAGCGGGAGTCAAGGTAAAGGCATAGAAAGACCTCATGGGGTAGATGCCCAATTTTGGCCTGCAAGAACCCTCGGACATGCATGGGTGATAAAAAAATAGAGTCTTGAGCCAATCCCTCCTCAAGACTACTCTTTACCAGCTCATAGACGGCCTGGATTTGCGACCACTTAGATAGCCCCATTCCATGGATTTGCGTCAGCTCTTCTGGGCTGGAATTCAATAGCTTTGGCAGGCTTCCAAACTGATGAAGCAGGTCTGCGGCAAGGGCTACGGCTGATTTGCCTTTAACCCCCACTCTGAGAAAAATGGCCAATAACTCAGCATCAGTGAAAAAAGCTGCTCCAAGGGCGCGAAGCTTCTCTCGGGGGTTGCTCTGTTTTGGGTCAATCCGGAGGGTAGTGCTTAGTTTGTGCGGGCCTAGATACAATCACCTTATGACTAAGCTTACGGTTTTGCCTAACTCCTATTTGACTCTTAACTATCGGCTGACTTTGCCCAATGGGGAGGATTACATCAATACCTTTATTGGCCGCCCTGCGACAGTGATGATGGGATCTGGACAATTTGCTCCTTGTTTTGAAAAGGTGCTGTTAGGGCTTGGTGTGGGCGAGAAGAAGAGTGCTCTATTGCCGCCGGAAGAAAGCTTCGGAGAGCGCAAAGACGAGCTAGTGCAATGGGTCTCCTTGGATGCTCTCAAAGAAGGGCGCGATGACGATGTGCAATTTAATCCTGGTGATGTGATTGAGTTCAATGCCCCTGGCGGCGCTCAATATGCTGGTGTATTGCAATTGATTAATGAAGAGGGCGCTTGGTTTGATTTCAATCATCCCTTGGCCGGAAGATCCGTGACGTTTGAAGCTGAAATTGTTGCTATCCTTTAAATTAATATGAGCGATAAAGACACTGCAGAAATTTTGATGGCACAACCCCGCGGTTTTTGCGCGGGTGTTGATAGAGCGATTCATATCGTAGATGAAGCACTGACACGTTTTGGCGCACCGATTTATGTGCGACATGAAATTGTGCACAACGTTTATGTGGTGAATGAGCTACGAGAAAAGGGCGCAGTCTTCGTCGAAGAATTGCATGAAATTCCCAAAGGCGGCATTGTGGTGTTTAGCGCTCACGGTGTATCTCAAGAAGTTCGTAGGGATGCAGAGGAGCGGGGTCTGCAGGTGTATGACGCAACTTGCCCTTTGGTGACGAAAGTTCACCTGGAGGTCGTCAAGATGTGCAAAGATGGCTTCACTGTTTTGATGATTGGCCATGCAGGGCATCCCGAAGTTGAGGGCACGATGGGTCAAGTTAAAGAGGGTGTATTTCTGATTGAGAGAGTGGCTGACGTAGCGGGGCTGCCTTTTGAGGCAGATGAAAAAATGGCTTTTGTAACGCAAACCACTCTCTCTGTAGATGAAACAAAAGAGATTGTTGAAGCGTTAGCCAAAAAATTTCCCAAGATTGTTCAGCCTCGTAAGCAAGATATTTGTTACGCGACTCAGAATCGCCAGGATGCTGTCAAATTTATGGCACCCCAGGTTGAGGTGGTGATTGTTGTGGGTAGTGCTACGAGCTCCAACTCCAATCGTTTGCGAGAGTTATCTGAAAAATTAGGCGTACCTTCCTACATGGTGGATGCGCCTGAAAAGCTGAAGCCAGAATGGTTTGTTGGCAAGAAGCGGGTGGGTTTAACTGCAGGAGCTTCAGCCCCTGAGAGCCTGGCTCAATCGATTGTTGCGCGCATACAAGAATTTGGCCCCAGACAAGTGCGGAACCTAGATGGTGTCGTCGAAGATGTAATATTTTCATTACCCAAAAACTTAGTTAACTGATGTATTTACTAAAGGAGCTGTTGATGAGTGATTCAAAAGGGATGTTTATAAAGGGTGCATTGGCCGTTTCAGCTGCAACGGTAATAATACTGACTGGCTGTGGAAAGAGTGGTGATAAAGCTAGCTCGGTTCCTAGTGATGCTGTCGAGGTCAAGATTGGCCATGTAGCTCCTTTGACTGGCCCGATTGCGCACTTAGGCAAAGACAATGAAAACGGTGCACGACTGGCGCTTGAAGAAATTAACAAAGCCGGCTTAACTATTGATGGTAAAAAAGTGGTTTTGATTTTGGTGCCCGAGGATGATGCAGAAGATCCAAAGACAGCAACGCAAGTGGCACAAAAATTGGTCGATGCAAAGGTGGTTGGTGTTGTTGGGCACTTAAACTCTGGTACCAGTATTCCAGCATCAAAAATTTATAGTGATGCAGGCATTACTCAGATTTCCCCATCATCTACCAATCCCGATTACACCAAGCAGGGTTTTAAAACGACTTATCGTTTAGTGGCAACAGATGCGCAACAAGGTCCAGCCTTGGCTGACTATGTATCTAAAAACTTAAAAGCAAAAACAGTCGCCATTATTGATGACTCGACTCAGTATGGTAAAGGTTTGGCTGATGAGTTTGAGAAAACCATCAAAGCTGCTGGTGTCAAAGTCGTTACCCGCGAGGCTAGCAATAACAAGGCTACTGACTTCAAAGCCATTCTGACTAAAGTGAAGGGCACTAAGCCTGACGTCATCATGTACGGCGGTATGGATGCGACTGGTGGTCCATTAACTAAGCAGGCA
>CAIMOW010000002.1 GCA_903843235.1 uncultured beta proteobacterium
GAAATCGGTAGACACAGCAGATTTAAAATCTGCCGACTCAAAAAAGTCGTGCCGGTTCGATTCCGGCCTCGGGCACCAAGTTTTAATGATATTTACACATCCATTCCACTCATCGCGCCGGTTAATGTCCTTTGTGGGCTTGGCCATTTTCTCGGCTGCTATCAGCGCTGAAACGCTTTCTTTCAATTGCATTCGGGCTGAAAGAGACATGACTGAAGAGTATGTCTTAAAAGTAGCCCCGCCAACAGAGGGCTCTAAAAGCACAAAAGGCAAAGTGTATTTTGATGAACGTGATTTAGATCAGGTGAGCAGTGGAGGCCTTCAAGAAATTAAAAATGTCTCGATCACCAAAGATAAGATTTCATTTTTGACGGACACTTCATTTCCGCCTGAAGAATTCGATGGTGTACGCTATGGCGCTGGGACTGTGGTGTCAGTAACCACGATTAATCGAGTAACGGGTGAACTGAAAAAGATTGAAACGATTAAAGGTGGCATCTTGGCTTCCACCATGGGTGATGGCACGAGGTCTTATGCAGAGAAGTGCTCACCCATCAAGGGTAATTAATTACCCTTAACCTTTATTAATCTGGCTCAGTGACAAACCCTAATTTGGTCAGGCCAGCACGACGTGAGGCTGCAAGTACTTGTGCAACATATTCATACTTCACAGACTTATCAGCGCGTAAATTAATTTCAGGCTGAGGATCTTTTTGCGCTGCTTTTTCGGCATAGCCATCAAAAGTCTTTAAATCGATCGCTGAGCTATTCCAAAAGATTTGACCTTTAGCATCAATCGATAGTTGCACTGATTCAGGCTTGACTTCATTGCGCACGCTATTGGCTTTAGGTAATTCCACCTTAACTGCTTGCTGGATCACCGGCAAGGTAATCATAAAGATAATCAGCAAGACCAACATGACATCTACCATCGGCGTCATGTTGATTTCAGCCATGATGCTGTCGTCATTCTGGTCATCCTGAATATGAAAAGACATATTTATTCTCCGGAAATAACGCGAGCACCAGTCACAAAATATGCTAGCAGATCATTGCCAAAGCGATTCATATCTGCCACGAATAATTTATTCGCACGGTTGATGGCGTTAAAGCCGAGTACCGCCGGAATCGCTACTGCTAAACCTAGGGCTGTCATGATCAAGGCTTCTCCGATGGGGCCAGCTACTTGGTCAAGCTGGGCACTGCCAGAGCTACTAATAGAAATCAAGGCGTGATAGATGCCCCATACCGTTCCAAACAGACCAATAAAAGGGGCGGTGGCGCCAGTTGAACCCAAGAAGGTGAGACCTTTTTGTAATTTAGCGGCAACACCATCAATGCTGTACTTGAGACTTCTGGCCATCCATTCTGAGTAGTTCAATGTTTGCAATAGCTCGCGATGATTCGCGGATTGGCTTTGATGATGCGCCGATGCATCCAAAGCCGACTTAGCAATGTGATAGAAAGGATTAGTCCCATGATTCGTCAGGGAGTAGAGACCTTGATCAAACGAAGTAGCGCGCCAAAACTTGTCTAGTTCTGGGGTAAGTTTACGCAGATTGCGTAGATCCCAAAAACGAGAAAGCAAAATCACCCAGGTGACGATTGAACAGAGTAAAAGCGCCAGCGCGACAAAGCGGGTGATTGAATCCCCTTCGAGCCACAAGTTTGCCAAGCCAAATGGTGTATTCATATTATTGAGTCTTCAGATTAAATTTAATTAAAAGGTTGGTTGAAATTCGAGCGGGCGACCCGTTCACTAAAAATGGTTTAAAGCGATAACGCCTGCCAATGTCGGAGGCTGCGCGATCTAGGCGAGGAAATGTACTGGATTTCAATAAAGCAATATCCTCCACATTGCCAGCTTCATCAATAATCAATCGCACTACTACCTCCCCTTGCTCGCCCGATCTCTTTGAGAATGAGGGGTAATAGGCATCGGCATCCGGTTGATATACGACGACCAGTTTACCAATATCGGTCTGAATGGGTGTGCCGCTTGCGCCGCCATTCGTGGAGGGGGCAACCGTAGCATTTGGGGTGGGTGCGTCAGATTTGCTTGACTGTGGACTGGGTGGTGTAGCGGCTTGTTGTTGAGACTGTGGAGGTGTTGGTGCCTGAGTCGATTTCTCGTTGACGGTTTTCTTTTGCTCTTCTTGCTTTGGTTTGGGGGGTGGTGGCGCAGGAGGCTGAGCTGGCTTTGCAGCCTCCGGGCTCACCAGATTGGCCATTACACGGGCATCATCTAAATTGTCCGGGGTATTGGGCTGCATGCTCTTATGAAAGCCAATAAAAAAGATGGCGTGCAGTAGCAGAACAATACCAATGATGATGCGTTCTGTTTTATCAAATGGAAGATAGTGATCTAGGCGAGATAGAAAAGTGTTCACTGTAGCTCGCCTAAATATTTGGCTGATATAGCATGCGCACTTAAATCACTAGACATCAATTCTTGAGCCATGCGCAAGAGTGTAACTTCATCTTTGCTGCTCATGAAGAGCATGGAGCCACATGCATCTTTAGAAAGTGCAGTTCCTTTATCTTCTAACTGGCGCTTGAGCTGACGCACCACCGCCTCACTCGTATCAATCAGTGCGATGCTGTCACCTAGCAACTTACGGATCGCTTTGCGCAAGAAAGGGAAGTGGGTACAACCTAACACTAAGGTGTCAGCGCCTGCATCCTGAATAGGTTCTAAATGCTTAGCCAATAACTCCAGTGTATTTTCAGCATCTGCTTTTCCTGCTTCAATTAGTGGCACTAAGCCAGCACCCGCTTGTTTGATAAATTGGCAATGAGCGGGCAGTGTTGCTAGTAGAGCGTTGAACTTATCGCTATTGAGAGTGGCTTCAGTAGCGAGCACACCAACAATCCCGTTCTGAGTTTGCATTGCTGCTGGCTTGATACCCGGCTCAACGCCAATAATCGGAATATTCAATTTCAGACGAATGTCTTTAATTGCCTCTGCCGTTGCAGTATTGCAAGCCACCACAATCGCATCGCAACCTTCTTGAGCGAGGTATTGGCATAAGGCGAGACTGCGAGCAGCAATCCATTCACTCGACTTTTCACCATAAGGGGCGTTTGCAGAGTCTGCAAGATAGATGTAATTGTGCTCGGGAAGCTGGTCTAGGGCCTCATCCAAGATGGACAAGCCCCCAACGCCAGAATCAAAAACCCCGATCAGTGCCAAGTAGTCAGCCGTGCTTAGTGAATGACTTTAAGTAAGCCGTTAAACAATCTTGACCGGAATATTTCCGATCTTAGCTTGCCACTCTTTAGGGCCAGTCTCATGCATCGAGATGCCTTCAGAGTTCACCGCTACTGTCACTGGCATATCTTTGACATCGAATTCATAAATGGCTTCCATACCTAAGTCTGCAAAACCAACAACTTTAGAAGTTTGAATAGCCTTGGAGACCAAGTAAGCAGCGCCACCAACAGCCATTAAATAAGCTGACTTATGCTTCTTAATCGCTTCAATCGCAACGGGACCGCGCTCTGCTTTACCAATCATGGAAATCAAACCAGTTTTCGCCAACATCATCTCGGTAAACTTATCCATACGGGTGGAAGTAGTTGGACCTGCTGGACCAACAATCTCGTCACGTACTGGATCTACTGGACCGACATAATAGATCACCCGATTCTTAAAGCTGACCGGTAATTCTTCCCCTTTAGCGAGCATGTCCTGAATACGTTTATGAGCAGCATCACGACCAGTCAAAATTTTACCGTTAAGCAACAGTGTTTCGCCTGGTTTCCAGCTCGCGACCTCTGCGGCAGTCAAGGTATCCAAATTAATACGCTTGGATTTTTTGGTGTCTGGGGTCCATGTAACATCAGGCCAATCAGATAGAGAGGGAATTTCTAATTTAGCTGGGCCATCGCCGTGCAAATGGAAGTGGACGTGGCGTGTTGCCGCGCAGTTCGGAATCATCGCGACGGGTAGGGAGGCTGCATGAGTTGGGTAATCCAAAATCTTGATATCCAGGACAGTCGTCAGTCCACCAAGGCCTTGGGCACCAATACCTAGATTATTTACCTTCTCATAGAGCTCAAGGCGCAATTCTTCAATCTTGTTCTGAGGCCCGCGAGCAATCAGCTCCTGAATATCTACAGGACCCATTAAGGATTCTTTAGCCATCAACATGGCTTTTTCAGGGGTACCGCCGATACCGACTCCCAGAATGCCAGGAGGACACCAGCCTGCACCCATGGTGGGAACCGTTTTGAGAACCCAATCGACGATGGAGTCTGATGGGTTGAGCATGACCATCTTGGCCTTGTTCTCGGAGCCACCGCCTTTGGCAGCGCAGATTACTTCGACATCATCTCCAGGGACGATTTCATAATGGATTACGGCTGGAGTGTTGTCACCGGTATTTTTGCGTTTGCCTGCTGGATCAGCCAAAACGGAGGCACGAAGCATGTTATCTGGATTGAGGTAAGCACGACGCACGCCTTCATTGACCATCTCGCTTACGCTCATCGTGGCGTCCGACCATTGCACGTTCATGCCAACTTTGAGAAAAACAACAGCAATACCAGTGTCCTGGCAAAGGGGGCGGTGCCCCTCGGCACACATTCGGCTATTGGTCAGAATTTGGGCGATGGAATCCTTGGCAGCTTCACCTTGCTCTAGCTCATAAGCCTTACCCATGGCGTCAATAAAATCCTTGGGGTGGAAGTAGGAGATGAACTGGAAGGCATCCGTTACGCTTTGGATCAGATCGTTTTGTTTAATGTTTGTCATGTTTTTGGACTTAATTAGTAAAGGTTTGCCCTATTTTAAGGGTTTGCCATAGAGCAAATCCCCCGTGTTTTCACTTATCTTATTAGCTCTTAAGGGTGTAAC
>CAIMOW010000003.1 GCA_903843235.1 uncultured beta proteobacterium
TACCAACCTGGGAAAGTATTTAAGCCAATTTGGCTCAAACGGCTACCCGCTCATAGGACTCAAAATGAAACCTGGCATTCACCCCGAATATCGTGAAATCGTCTTTGTAGACGTTTCAAACAACTTCAGCTTCAAGACTCGTTCCACAATGAACACTAGAGAGAAAATCAAGTGGGAAGATGGCAATGAGTACCCATTGGCCAAGATCGAGACTTCATCAGAATCACACCCTTTTTACACTGGCACCCAGAAGATTATGGATACCGCTGGTCGTGTTGAGAAATTCCGTCAGAAATTTGGTACCAAAGCTGTTGCTAAGGCTGCCGGCGATGGCGTTGCTAAAACAGCTGAGAAAAAAGCTGCTGCTGCAGAGGCTAAAGCTGCAGAAAAGACTTCTAAAAAGAAGGCTTAATCTGGGCTTTGGCACAGGCTTACTCTCAAGAGGGGTTAGGTTACCTTCCCCTGCGAGATAATGAAGGCAGCGTTTGCTGCCTTTTTTATTGCCCTTAAATTTATTCGCATTCTCTTATGGTCAAACTTACCGCCGCCGCCACCACCTCCATTCCGCGCATTATTATTTTTGCGCTGACTTTGGTTTATGGTTTTGCCGGCCTCTTTTTCCGTGATCCTTGGAAGAATGAAGATGCGATTGGTTTTGGCGGTATGTGGACACTTTTTCGTGGCAACTCACTTGATTGGATTGTTCCACACCTAGCAGGGCGCGATCTTTCCCTTGGGGCACCGCTACCCTATTGGATGGGCGCGATCTTAATTGATCTCTTTGGCTCTTGGATTGGTGCAGCCAATGCCGCTCGCCTCTATTCTGCCATTTGCTTCTTTGCTGCAGCATTAGCAATTTGGTATGCAACTTATCTTTTAGGCCGCAGAACTGAAGTGCAGCCGATGGTGCTCGCGGTGGGTGGTCAGCCCAATCGCAAAAACTATGGCATGACCCTAGCTGATGGCGCATTGCTCATCTTCTTAGCCTGTGTTGGTCTCGCACAACGTGCTCACGAAACTACGCCAATGATGGCGCAGCTGATGGGCATCAGTATTATTCTGTATGGCACTGTGCGGGGCCTAGATAAGCCTTGGCAAGGCGGCCTCTGGACTGGTCTTGGCATTATCATCATCGCCCTATCGAGCAACCTCACGCTCAGTCTAATCGTGGTCGCCTCAACCATCATTGCGGTGATTGCTAGCAATACCAAGTTACGTTTTCGTTGGACGCTGACTAGTACTGTTTTAGGCTTAATTGGTTTTGCGATCTGGCCCATCCTATGGGAACTAGGTCACATCACCCCAGAGTGGCGCCATATTGCGCAAGAAGGCTGGCGCAATATGCCAGAGATGCGCGCAATACCTTCTCTGGAATCCCTTTCTTTCTTAAGCGTGAACTTCTGGGCTTATGCTTGGCCTGTCTGGCCGCTAGCGATCATTTCTTTGGCTCACTGGGGTCGCGCTAAAGCTGCAGGCGCTTGGCGTGCGCCGCACCTTGCTATAACCCTGAGTTTGTTTATTGGCTGTTTCATTTATGTTCTGTTTCGCGAAGAGGCTAATGAACATGACTTGATGATTTTGATTCCGAGCCTTGCCATCATCGCAGCATTTAGCTTGCCTATTCTCAAACGCAGTCTGATTAGCTTCATTGACTGGTTTGCGATGTTTAGTTTCACCCTGATTGCATTGGCCATTTGGATTATTTGGATAGCCAATATCACTGGCTATCCAGAAACTACGGCCGCCAATATTGCTCGCCTCTTGCCAGGCTTCCAGAGTCAATTTAATTGGTTAGCTTTTGTTGTTGCGATTGCGATTACAGGTATATGGTTATCGGTGGTTCGCTGGAGAACGTCACGAGCTCCAAAAGAAATCTGGCGCTGCTTGATTATTTCGGCATCGGGCACCACTTTGATGTGGGTATTACTGATGAGTTTATGGCTTCCCACCATTAACTATGCCAAGACCTATCGCTATGTTTCGGCGCGCCTCTCGCAAGTAGTCACTAAAGAATCTGGTTGCATTGACACCACCAATCTTGGTCTGGCGCAATTAGCCTCCTTCTCTTACTTTACCAAGCTGACTTTGCGAGATGATTCAAGTTGCCCTTGGATGCTGACTCATAATCAATCTGAGGCAAGGGCTTATGCTCGCCTAAATAATAAAAAATTAACGCTTCTCTGGGAAGACCGCCGCGCATCCGATCGCGACGAACGCCTCAGACTCTATCAAGTCATCGCGGAGTAATGGGTGCTGCACTTTAAGTTATCGCGTCTACGCGAGGATATTCCTGCTTTATTAAAACTCGCTGCCCCCCTTCTGGTTGGTCAACTTGCAGTAATTGCTTTTGGCGTCTTAGATACTGCGATGACTGCACGTTACTCCGCAGATGACCTCGCTGCACTCGCAATGGCTTCAGCGATCTTTATTAGCATCTATGTTGGTCTCACTGGTGTCATCTCGGCACTTGCTCCAATTGCAGGACAACTCTTTGGCGCCAAACGTTATGATGAAATCGGTGAAGAAGTGCGCCAAGCCACTTGGCTGGCATTAGGCCTAACTATCCTAGGCTGTTTTGTTCTCATGAATGCTGATTACCTCTTGGCCATCTCAAGAATCAAACCGGAGATCGAGGATAAGGCTAGGTTGTATCTTAATATATTGGCGCTCGGCTTGCCAGCCAGCATGGGTATGCGCGTACTGATGGCACTTCACAATGCCGTCTCTCGTCCTGCGGTGATTACCGTAGTGCAATTAGCCGGTCTTGGTCTGAAGTTGCCTCTTAACCTTCTCTTTATCTATGGCGGATTTGGTATTGAAGGCATGGGTGGCCCTGGTTGTGCGGTTGCTACTGTCATCATCAGTTGGCTTTGGCTCATCATTACCTTGAGCTTTGTGTTGATTGATCGCTTCTACAGCCCCTTCAAAATCTTTAGTCATTTCAGTAAACCTGATTGGCATCGCATCTGGGCATTACTCAAGCTTGGTACCCCCATTGGCTTTAGTTATCTGATTGAGGTAACTTCATTTACGTTTATGTCTTTGTTTATTGCGCGCTTAGGCACTACTGCATTAGCGGGACATCAAATTGTCGCCAATATGGGGACGGTAATTTATATGGTACCGCTCTCACTATCAATCGCAACAATGACTTTAGTCTCTCAATCAATTGGTGCGGACAAACAAGAACGAGCCGAAGAAATTGGTTGGTCTTCAGTATTTTTTACCACCACGCTCTGCATCTTAATTGGCATTGGGGTTTGGCTATTTAAGTTTGAGCTCTTAGACTTGTATGACCCGCCATCAGAAGTGAAGGTATTTTCTGTTCCGCTATTTTTGTTTATTGCTTTTTACCAAGTCTTCGATGCGTTACAAGTGACTGCGGCATTTATTCTGCGTGCTTATCGCATCGCTTTTTGGCCGATGTTGATCTACGCTGGCTCACTTTGGGGCGTAGGCCTCGGTGGCGGCTATCTCATGGGCTTTAATGTCTTTGGTAATACTCCAAAATTTTTGCAAGGCGCTAATGGCTTCTGGGCTGGCAATAGCTTGAGCCTTGGACTGGCTGCATGCTTTCTACTCTATCTATTTAGAAAAACGGCGGCACGCTTTGAAAAAACGCATCCGCCGATTCAAGTCTAACCCCTGATTCAAGCTTTACTTTACTAAGTTATAGCTACCATTAGGGCTTGGTGGACGATTACCTGAACTTGGTGCACCGTAACTAGGCACTTGATTGCCCTTTGCATACATACATTGTTGATATGCAATGTTGTACTGAGTTTGTGCCTGATTTTCTTTTCCAGAAGCATTCATAGCGCCCATCGCAGCGCCGCCTAATAAACCAACGCCTGCACCAGTACCGACGTTAGTATGACTTCCACCACCAATCACAGCACCAGCAGCGGCACCCAGTGCAGCGCCAAGAGCTGCGCTTGTTGCGCCTTCTTTAAGAGCGGCATTGCTAGTTTCTTTAACGGCATCAGAAGCAAACACACGACATTGTTGATCTTCTTGTTGGAAAACTTCAAATGGCTTACCTTCACGCGGCATGATAGCAATAGTTGGACCAGTAGGCGCAGATACACAGGCGACCAAAGAGCATATGAGTGCGGCAGAAAGAGTTAAACGTTTCATTGCGAATCCTTTTTTACTTAATTTTTTAACCATGGCAAGTGATTAATTATTTGGTCTTTGTGGCTTCACACCGCTTGATGGTGGAATGGCAGGTTGAGCCTGCCAGCCTGAGGAGCATTCTTGAACGTATGGGAAAAATTGCCCACTCGCTTGGCAAAAATACCAAACAGCTGGCTGAGGTTGTGCAGCCAAGACCATGGGTTGTGGTGGCATATAAGCGACTGGTGGCGCATAAACAACCGGGGGGGAATAATAGCCAGCATAGGGATAGCCGTAAGGGCCACCATAATAACCACCACCATAAGCCCAATTACCTCGCCAACCTGGGCCATAGTGACCACCCCAACCCGGTCCGTATGCGGCTGGACGCCAACCACCGCCATAGCCACCACCGACGGAGACATTCCAACCCACGTTGCCTGCCTGGGCGGCTACCGGAAAAACAGTCACTAGCCCTGTAAGCGCCAAGCTCAGCACGATGTACTTTTTAAACTGTTTCATATTTGACCCCTCTAATTGGTCAGCTCTCACTTTTAAGTCTACGCTTAGTAGATCTTATTGGTGAATATTCTTATCTATTTAACGCTTCAGAAAATACTAAGCTGACAAGAAAAGTGCTTTTTTCTTACTCGACTTTAGCCCCAGATTGATGAACGACCCTAGACCATTTATTAGCCTCAGATTGAATCAATTTAGCCAACTCTTTGGGGCTGCTAGGAGCCGGTTCTAAACCACCTTCCAGAAGTCTATTATGGATCTGAGGATTATTCAGGGTTTGGCGTGTTAAAGCATTTAGGCGCTTTTGCACTAAGTTGGGCAAATTGGCTGGCGCCATCAAAGAGAACCACGAGGTCGCCTCAAAACCATGTAAGCCCTGCTCTGCTAGCGTCGGAATGTCAGGAGCTGCTAGAGAGCGTTTTAAAGTAGTGACCCCTAAGGCTTGCACTTCGCCTGCTTTAATCAGTGGCAAAGATGAGGATAGATTATCAAACAGCATGGAGATTCTACCGCTGACTAAATCAGGCAAAGATTGCGCCCTGCCTTTGTATGGAATATGCCTAATCTCAATACCAGCAATCTCTTTGAATAACTCTCCAGACATGTGCAAAGAAGTGCCAACACCGGAAGATCCAAAGGTGAGTTGATTGGGTTTTGATTTGGCCAATTCAATTAATTCATGCAAATTATTGACGCCTAGATGTTTATTAACGATCAGCACATTGGGGGTGCTTGCCAAGAAGCTAATGGGAGTGAAATCCTTAATCGGGTCGTAAGACATCTTTTCATAAAGAGCTCCATTGATAGCATGAATGCCCACGGTACCAATAAGTAAGGTGTAGCCATCGGGATCACTTTTGGCCACCATATCTGCGCCGATATTGCCGCCAAATCCAGGGCGGTTCTCCACTAAGACTGGTACACCTAAGCTCTCTTGCCAGCTTTGCGCCAGGACACGCGCCAAGACATCAGGGGCGCCGCCAGGAGTGAAGGTAACGATGATGCGAATAGGCTGTGTAGGCCATGATGATGCGTTGATTTTTGATTGGGCATTTGCTTGAAGGCTCAACAGTAAACCGATGGTCAACAAGCTAGCAAAGACGCTCTTCACTGCTGAAGATAAATGCAAATTTGACAAACTTAAAATCCGAAACGTGTACGCAACCAAATCCAGCCATCATATTTAATAGGATCATCAGTACAAGGGCCAATGCCGCACTCTAATAAAGTCGAAACTAAATTAGCCAAGACCAAGATAAGGAACATGATTACCAAGGTATTAGCAAACCAGGATCGTGATCGAATCTCACGATTGGGCAGCATTAATAAAATCGCTTGGCCTCCCAATAAACCAATATAACCAACAAAAGCCCAAGTATAGAAATGCAATTCTAAGAATGTCGCACCATACCCCTTGTCACCTGGTAATACATGCAAGAGGACTTGGCGTAATGACACCATCATGCCAACTAGACCACCCATAATGCCCCAACCGTAATGTGCCGAGTGCGCACCAAAACGGATATTAAGGACTAGCGCGAAGCCAATAATTACAAAACCCATGCGCTGCATTAAACACAGTGGGCAAGGAAGTTCGCCAAAGTAGAACTGATCAACGAAGGCGTAGGATAGGACGCCAATCACTGCCAACAAGGCGAGTTGATTGCCGATTCCGGCAAGTGAAGGAAAGGATTGTTTGCTCACAGGCTGATATTGAGGTGATTGGTGGCGTGGATTTGAAACCAGTAAACCAAAATGAGCGTAGTTACTGCCAAGAATGTTAAGCCTGCAAAACGCCGATCAAACCAAACCAAAATGAGTCCGATAAAGGCTGTCAGGAAAGGCAGATACATGTACATAAGGCAATTTTATCCTAGGATGATTAACCCTAGGTAGATACAAGAATAGACTTACTGTAGGGTATTTTTAAAGGCAGGCAACATTGGCATGGCCAAGACCTCAATACCCTCTTCTCGCAAGGACTCTGCCTCATCTATGGTGGTCTGACCACGAATGCTACGCTCAGGAGATTCTTTGTAATGAATCTTGCGAGCTTCCTCAGCAAAAGAATTGCCCACATCTTCAGAACGGCCCATGAGCTCACGCATGCCCTTTAGAAATGCGGCCTGAACCTGTGCTTCCAATTGACCATGATCACTACCCGTCAGTGCAACAACCTCGCCACTCAAGCTGCCGGTATTTGGATTCACGTTACTCACTGCCAATTCTGTAGAGTCAGATGACTTGATGGATTCCTTAGCAGAGCCTGACTTAGCGATATGTGGCGCAGAAGGCATACGAGTAATCTCGGTATTGTCACAAACTGGACAAGCAAGCATGCCCTTGTCCTGCTGAGCAAGGCAATCCTTCTCAGAGGCAAACCATCCTTCAAAGCGATGATCTAAGGGGCAAGAGAGGTTATAAACTTTCATAAGACCTATATAGGGGCAAAAACAACAAATTCAATAGCGCCCATTTTAAATGGATTTACTGATTACTCTAGGAAAGCAGGGATGGCAGCACGAAACCCCTGCGATAGCGATCAAGCCAATATGCTGAAATAGTCGTTTTTACATCGGTAATCACACCCTGCTCTACCCATCCAATAATCTCCTCCAGAGGTGCAGCAAAGACATCCAAAAACTCCTCTTCGTCAAGCTTACTTTTGCCCATCTCAAGCTCTTGGGCTAAATAAATATCAATAAACTCCGTCGAATAAGAAATCACCGGATGAATTCGACGCACATAACTCCATTTTTTTGCCGTGTAACCAGTCTCTTCTTTGAGCTCACGTTTTGCACACAAAAGGGGGTCTTCACCAAGATCTAGTTTCCCAGCAGGGATCTCTAAACAAACCTTAGCGATAGGATAGCGATATTGGCGTTCTAATAGCACCCTGCCATCAGCCAAGATGGCGATGATGGCAACAGCGCCTGGATGGGTAAGATATTCACGAACAGCTTCTTGTCCATCCGGCAGGCTAACCTTATCGCGCTTCATATTTAGGAAGATCCCGCCATAGATATCTTCACCAGAAATACGCTCCTCGCGCAAATGTTCATCACCTAGTGGAAGATCGTGCAGAAATTTTTCAGTCATAAGATATCAAGTCCAAATGGGTCGTATTTACAATCATCATACAAAAGATGGGTGACAGTTATACAAAAGCCCCAAACAAGAAAGGCTCCGAAGTATTCACTTGGGAGCCTTTAACTTGGGTCTTGCCCTTATCTTTTAACTATCTTCTATTAAGAGCCTAACAAGGTACGACGCATCGCATCCAAACAAATAGTCATCAAACCAGAAGGCAGAATACCGATAGCCAATACCAAGATTGCATTTAAACCCAATAGGCCACGAGCAAAGGTAGAGCCTGTAACAGTTAATTCATGCTCAGGCTCATCAAAGTACATAACCTTTACCACTCTCAGGTAATAAAAAGCACCAATCAAAGATGTGATCACCGCAATGATAGCTAAGAATGTATGTTCAGCATCAACTAAAGCCTCAAGTACGCCTAACTTCGCAGCAAAACCAACTGTTGGCGGAATACCAGCCAAGGAGAACATCAATACCAAGCCGATAAATGCGTACCAAGGATGTTTCTTATTTAAGCCTTTGAGGCCTTCCAAGGTTTCGCAGTCATAACCCTTACGAGAAAGCATCATCAATAAACCGAAGCTACCTAATGTCGTCATGACGTAAGTGATGACATAAAACATGGAAGCGCTAAATGCATGATCGTCAAAGACTGACATCATGCCTAACAATACAAAACCCATCTGCGCAATGGCTGAGTAAGCCAGCATGCGTTTAATGTTGGTTTGCGCAATTGCAGTGACGTTGCCTAATATTAATGAAAGGATGGCGAGCAGAACCAACATCGGTTGCCAGTCGCCTAAGAGTGGCAATAGTGTGTTCACTAGCAAGCGGAATAGTAATGCAAAAGCTGCCAACTTCGGTGCTGCGGCAATCATTAAGGTAACAGCAGTTGGTGCGCCTTGATAAACGTCTGGTACCCACATGTGGAATGGAACAACGCCCAACTTAAAGGCCAAGCCAGCCACGATAAACACGAGGCCAAAAGCCATCACTAAATGGTTAATGCGTGGGTCAGCAACTGTTTTGAAGATCTCGATGAGATCCAATGAACCAGTGACGCCGTAGAGCATCGACATACCGTAGAGCAAGAAACCAGAAGCCAATGCACCCAAGATAAAATACTTAATCGCTGCCTCAACACTCTTCTCGCTAGTACGGCGCATCGCTACCAATGCGTATGTAGGCAAAGCCATCAACTCAAGGCCGAGATAAAGAGTTAGAAGATTTGATCCAGAGATCAATACCAATTGACCTAACAAAGCGAGCAAGCTCAGAACAATGAAGTCTGGGCGAAACATGTTGTGATCTTGTAAATACTGCTTAGAGTAAATCAAGCTAACCAATACTGCGCCGCAAGAACAAGCTTTCAGAAGATTGGAAAATGGATCGGACTGGAATAAGCCATTCATGGCCACTTGGGATACATCGCCTATGCGACCAAGAAATGCGATCACCATATATGCCAACAAAATGATCGAGAAGAAATACACAAAGCCAACTCCACGTGGCGTGTGGAAGATGTCCTGCTCTACTCCAGGAGTCGATGGCCGTCTCTCGGGAACATAAACACTAGCTACCAATAATAAGCAGGCAGCTATGAGTAAAACAAGTTCCGGCAGGATGGCGTATAGGTCGAATGCTTGCATTTGCTTTTACTCAGAGTTTGCTTACAGCAACATGCTGTAGCAGATTAATTACAGCTGGATGAATAATATCGGTGAATGGTTTTGGATACACACCCATACCAATTACGCAGATGGTCAATACAGCCATCATGAAATACTCGCGGCCATTGAGGTCTTGTAGTTCCTCAACATGCTTGTTGTTTACTGTGCCAAAGAACACACGCTTCACCATCCACAAGGAATAAGCGGCACCAAGAATCAATGCGGTAGCAGCCAAGATACCGATCACGAAATCATAATCAACCGCCGCCAAAATCACCATAAACTCACCTACGAAACCAGAAGTCGCTGGTAAGCCACAGTTAGCCATAGCCATTAACACGGCAAACGCAGTAAACGCTGGCATACGATGAACCACCCCACCGAAATCCGCAATTTGACGAGTATGCATGCGGTCATAGAGAACACCGATACAGAGAAACATCGCGCCAGCCACAAGGCCGTGAGAAATCATCTGCACAATACCGCCCTCAATACCGAGCGGACTAAACATAAAGAAGCCGAGAGTCACAAAACCCATGTGTGCAACTGATGAGTAAGCCACCAGTTTCTTCATATCTTTTTGAACGAGGGCAACTGCGCCAACATAGATCACCGCCACGAGCGACAAGAAGATTACGAATGGACCGAGGTATTGGCTTGCATCTGGAGCAATTGGCAACGAGAAACGCAAGAAGCCATAAGCACCGAGTTTCAACATAATTGCAGCCAAGACTACTGAACCGCCGGTTGGCGCCTCAACGTGAACGTCAGGCAACCAAGTATGTAATGGCCACATCGGCACCTTCACAGCAAACGCCATGAAAAAAGCAAAGAACAATAAAATTTGCTCAACGATATCGAGGCGGGCATTTTGCCACGCTGCAATATCAAAGGTATTGGTCACGTTGTACAGGTACAGCATGGCAACCAAAGTCAATAAGGAACCAAGCAATGTGTATAAGAAGAACTTAAATGCAGCATAAATACGGTTATGACCGCCCCACACACCAATGATGATGTACATCGGGATCAAAGTGGCTTCGAAGAATACGTAGAACAACAATGCATCTAATGATGCAAATACGCCAATCATCAGACCCGAGAGGATCATGAAGGAAGCCATGTATTGGGAAACTTTAGTGGTAATAGACTGCCAAGAAGCTATCACGACAAAAATGTTAATAAATGCAGTCAGAACGATGAACCAAACAGAAATGCCATCAATACCTAAGTGATAGTTGATGTCATATCGTGGAATCCAACTGATCTTCTCAACAAACTGCATGCCTGGGTTGGCAATATCAAACTGAATCACCAAAGGTAAAGTTGCAATAAAACCAATAACCGCTCCAACCAGCGCTAGCCAGCGAACACCGGCAGTAGGCTTCTCCGACCCATAAAACAAAATGATGAGTCCGAAGAAAATCGGGATCCAGATGGCGAATGAAAGAATCATAGTGGCTACTTAAGTAACAAAGGCCTAGCGAACAAAAGGCAGGTAAGCGTACAAAACCCAAGCTAGCAATATCGCTAAGCCCGCAATCATTGCGAAGGCATAGTGATAGAGATAGCCGGATTGCAAATGGCGAATCACACCAGCAAAGCGCCCAACTACATGCGCACTGCCGTTAACTAAGAAACCATCGATAACCTTCTGGTCACCGCGATGCCACAAGACACCGCCAATCCAAAGCAAGCCTTTAGCGAATACAGCTTGGTTTAAATCATCGAGATAGTATTTGTTGTCCAATAACTTCTTGATTGGTGCAAAGGCCTCTGCAAACTTAGTAGGTAACTTAGGCATCCAGAGGTAACCGATTGCAGCAGTCAATACACCGAGCGCAACCAACAATAAAACAGGTGAAGTAAACGCATGAATTGCCATAGCGATTGGGCCATGGAATTCTTCTGCAAGCTCAACCATCGCTGGGTGCTTGCTGATATCCACAAATATGGAATCGCCGAAGAACTGTCCAAACAACATAGGCTCTATCGTGTAGAAACCAATAATCACCGATGGAATCGCTAAGAGAATCAATGGCAATGTCACTACTAGCGGAGATTCATGCGGCTTTTGACCGGGAGCTAAACCATGGTGCGCATGATCATCGCCCTGCTCCGCATGATCATGGTGATGATCATGCGCAAGGGAATCATGGCCCCAACGGGCTTTGCCGTGGAATACATAGAAGTACAGGCGGAATGAATACAAGGCCGTTACAAAAACACTGGCCATCACTGCGAAATAAGCAAATCCAGATCCTGCGATGTGGCTTGCTGCTACCGCTTCAATAATTGAATCTTTAGAGTAGAAACCAGAGAAGAATGGAGTGCCAATCAATGCGAGGTTGCCGAGCAACATCATCAAGCATGTAATTGGCATGTATTTCCAGAGACCACCCATCTTGCGCATATCTTGCTCATGGTGCATCCCTAAGATGACGCTACCTGCAGCAAGGAACAAGAGTGCTTTGAAGAATGCGTGCGTCATCAAATGGAAAATGGCAACTGGATAGGCTGATACGCCTAGGGCCACAGTCATGTAACCCAATTGAGACAAGGTTGAATACGCAACCACCCGCTTGATATCGTTTTGGACGATGCCCAAAAATCCCATAAAGAGTGCCGTAATGGAACCAATGATGACAATGAAACTCAAAGCAGTGTCTGATAACTCAAAGAGTGGTGACATCCGCGCCACCATGAAGATGCCAGCGGTAACCATGGTTGCAGCGTGAATCAATGCAGAAATTGGGGTTGGGCCTTCCATGGAGTCTGGCAACCAGACATGCAATGGAAACTGAGCTGACTTACCCATCGCACCGATGAATAGGCAGATGCAGGCTACGGTCAATAAGTTCCAGCTAGTGCCTGGCAACACTTGGGCCGCTAAGGCGGTGTTCTGAGCAAAGATCGCATCGTAGTTCATCGAACCAGTACTGGCCAATAACAAGCCAATACCTAAGATGAAACCAAAGTCACCTACTCGGTTTACCAAGAAGGCCTTCATGTTGGCAAATACCGCTGACTGACGCTCAAAATAAAAGCCAATCAATAAGTAAGATACAACACCTACCGCTTCCCATCCGAAGAAGAGTTGCAAGAGGTTGTTACTCATAACCAACATCAACATCGCAAAGGTAAATAAGGAGATATAGGAGAAGAAACGGTTGTAACCTTCTTCACCCTTCATGTAGCCAATGGTGTAGATATGAACCATTAGGGAGACAAAGGTCACAACACACATCATGGTGGCTGTGAGTGGGTCAATCAGGAAACCGATATCTAGATTGAGTTCACCTAACTGCATCCAGCGATATACAGTCCCGTTGAAGTAGAAGCCATCCATGACCTGCACGAGTACATTACAAGATAGAACAAAGGCAATCATCACACCGAGAATGGTCACAAATTGGCAGGCGCCATGCCCGATTCGATTACCACCAAGCTTAGTACCTAGAAGGCCGGCAATCGCAGAGCCAAGCAATGGTGCCAGTGGAATAGCACAGAGGACGGGAAGAGTTAAGGTCAATTGCATTACTAGCCTTTTAAGTGGTCAAGGTCTTCAGCATTAATGGTGTCAACCTTACGGAAGAGCACTACCAATATAGCCAAACCAATCGCCGCTTCCGCAGCAGCCACAGTCAAAATAAAGAATACGAATACTTGACCAGCCATATCGCCCAAGTAATGGGAGAAGGCAACGAAGTTCATGTTCACCGAGAGGAGCATCAACTCGATGCACATTAAGAGTACGATGACGTTCTTACGGTTTAAGAAAATACCAATCACACTAGTCGCAAACAAAATTGCGCCAAGCACTAAGTAATGAGCCAGGGTAATGTTCATTTCTTCTCCCTGCGGGCATCTTGTTTTGCAGCCATATCGGTATCCATCTTCACCATCCGCATGCGGTCTGCAGCGACCACATTGACTTGATAGGTGATATCTTGTGACTTAGCATCTTTGCGATTACGCAGCGTTAAGGCAACAGCAGCAATGATCGCTACCAACAGGATCACACCCGCAATCTCAAAGGCATATACATAATCAACAAAGATCAACATACCCAAAGCGTGGGTATTGCTATTAGCAGCCTCTTCCAGCATGGGTTGCACTGGGGCTGTCGTACCGATAAAGCTACGAATCAACACGATAGAAAGCTCGAGAACAATTACGGCGCCCATTAAGAATGCGACCGGCAAGAACTTTTTAAAATCTCTGCGTAAATGCTCAATATCTAGATCAAGCATCATGACCACGAACAAGAAGAGCACCATCACTGCGCCAACATAAACAAGGATCAGCGCCAAGCTCAAGAACTCAGCCTTAAGCAGCATCCACAAGCCAGAAGCACAGAAGAACGCCAAAACTAAGAACAAAGCCGCATGAATTGGGTTCCGGGCTGTCACCACGCGCACAGCAGAAATCACCAGTAAACCGGCAAAGGCGTAGAAGAAGACTGGAAAGAGGAAGGAGGTATCGAATGTCATATGAATGTTTGCTCTATTCGATTAACGATATGGCGCATCAGCAGCGCGGTTGGCGGCAATATCTTTTTCATAGCGATCGCCTACAGCTAAGAGCATTTCTTTTGTGAAATACAAATCGCCACGCTTATCACCAAAATATTCAAAGATATTGGTCTCAACAATCGCATCTACTGGGCAAGCCTCTTCGCAGAAGCCGCAGAAAATGCACTTGGTTAAATCAATGTCATAACGGCTGGTGCGACGAGTGCCGTCATCACGCTCAGCAGTTTCAATAGTAATCGCATATGCAGGGCAAACTGCTTCGCAGAGTTTGCAGCCGATACAACGCTCTTCCCCACTCTCGTAACGGCGCAAAGCATGCAAGCCGCGGAAGCGTGGTGACAGAGGAGTCTTCTCTTCTGGATATTGAATCGTAATTTTTGGCTTAAAGAGGTAGCGACCAGTAATAGACATACCTATCAAGATCTCTTTGAGCATCAAGCTATTGAGGAATTGGGAAATTTTCTTAAACATGATTGATCAACTTATTTCCAAATATTCCATGGGGATACCACCCACGCGCCGATAACAACCACCCAAAATACGGAGATGGGAATAAAAATCTTCCAACCCAAACGCATGATTTGGTCATAGCGGTAGCGTGGCAATGTGGCACGCAACCAAATCACACAAGACAAGAGGAAGAATGTTTTGCCGAACAACCAGAAGAAGCCTGGTATATCACGCAAGATTGGTAAATCAACGATAGGCAACCAGCCACCTAAGAACATCGTTGCTGCCAATGCCGCGATTAAGATCATGTTGGCGTATTCGGCCAGGAAGAACATCGCAAAGGCCATCCCAGAGTACTCAACCATGTGGCCAGCAACAATCTCAGACTCACCTTCCACCACGTCAAATGGATGACGATTGGTTTCAGCTACGCCAGAGATAAAGTAAATCAAAAACATTGGTAGCAACGGTAACCAGTTCCAAGAAAGGAAGTTCAAGCCGAGGCTAGCGAAATAACCTTGCTCTTGCGAAGCCACAACAGTACTGAGGTTCAAAGAGCCTGAGGTAAGCAATACCGTCACTAAAGCAAAGCCCATTGCAATCTCATAAGAGATCATTTGTGATGAAGCACGCATTGCGCCAAGGAATGGATATTTGGAGTTAGATGCCCAACCCGCCAAAATCACGCCATAAACACCAATTGATGAAATCGCCATCACATACAAGAGGCCGGCATTCACATCAGCTAAAACCATCTTGGCTTGGAAAGGCACAACAGCCCAAGCCGCAAACGCAGGCATGATCACCATCACCGGAGCTATGAAGTAAAGCACTTTGCTTGATTGTGCAGGGGTGATGACCTCTTTCAACAAGAGTTTTAATGCATCAGCAATTGGCTGTAAAAGACCTAATGGGCCAACACGGTTTGGTCCAAGACGAATATGCATCCAGCCAATGAACTTACGTTCCCACAAAGTGAGGTAAGCCACGCAGCCAAACATGGGCAATACGATGATGACAATTCTGACTAAGGCCCAAACAAGCGGCCACAGAGAGCCAAAAATGGCTTCGCCTTGAGTTGTAACGAGGTTCAAGAAATTATCCATCTCGTCCCTTATGCCTTGCCAACAGTTACAGGACCAAACATAGGTCCTAATTTGGCACTAGCTGTAGTACCCGCAGAAATACGAACAGCACCAGCAGCCAGATTTGCTTCCAATGTTGCTGGTAAATCGACCGATTGAGATCCTTGAGTAACACGCATAGCATCACCCTCTTTTAATCCTAACTCAGTAAAGAGTTTTTGACCTAAGCCAACTTGATTGCCGCGTTTAGCATCACGCGTTAAATGCAACGCTGATGAGCGGCGAACAATTTGGTCGACTGCATAAATATTGACATCGGACAAACGCTCTAAACCGCTTAATGGAGCCAAGCTACCATTTTCCAATCCGTTTACTGAAGATTGATTGCTCAACTTAGTGCA
This sequence comes from uncultured beta proteobacterium, assembly GCA_903843235.1. GTDB lineage: Bacteria > Pseudomonadota > Gammaproteobacteria > Burkholderiales > Burkholderiaceae > Polynucleobacter. The sequence goes on from CAIMOW010000003.1 coordinate 15,876, forward strand.
ATAGTTATCGCCAAGTGCATCACCCAATACCTCTTCAGGCATGTTGTAGAGGAAGCCATCTAAATTAAGGAGGCCACCAAGAACACGCAACACTTTCCATGCTGGACGAGAATCACCCAAAGGTTTGACTGCCGGCTGAACCGTTTGAATTCTGCCCTCAGCACTCACAAACGTAGAAACAGTTTCAGTGAAAGTAGCAATTGGCAGAATCACATCAGCCACTTCCAGGATATCTGCGCTCTTATAAGCGCTTAAAGCGATTACAGTGTTTGCTTTAGCTAAGGCAGCGCGTGCTTGCTCTGGATTTGGTAAGTCGCTATCTGGCTCAAGATTCATCAAGAGTACCGCACGACGATCGCCAGATAGGACTGAATCCACGCCAGCACCGTTTGCACCGACCAAGCCAGCACCAACCGCATTACCACCTACCGGCAAGAAGCCTAAGGTAGCACCTGTTTGCTCGGCAATGAACTGCGCTAATACATGTAAGTCTGTTGCATGAGGATGGGCAATCGCAGCAGAACCCAGCAATACCGCTGTTGTCGTCCCAGAAATCAAGCTATCAGCAACTGA
>CAIMOW010000004.1 GCA_903843235.1 uncultured beta proteobacterium
CTCAGAAAATTCTAATCAAGTTAACTTTATTCGTTTTGCCCTAGAGGCAAAGGTTTTGTCGTTTGGGGAGTTTAAAACCAAAGCGGGACGGCTATCTCCTTATTTCTTTAACGCAGGTGGATTTAATGATGGAGCGCGCCTCAGTGCGTTAGGGTGCTATTACGCAAAAGCTCTGCAACAGTCCAAGATTGGGTTCGACATGCTATTTGGCCCAGCTTATAAGGGTATTACTCTGGCAGCAGCGACTGCGATTGCTTTAGCGGATAGTGGGCGTAATGTGCCTTATGCCTACAACCGCAAAGAAGCTAAAGATCACGGCGAGGGCGGCACCCTCGTTGGCGCACCCGTCAAAGGTAAGGTAGTGATCGTCGATGATGTGATTTCTGCTGGAACGTCAGTGCGAGAGTCGGTGGAGTTGATTCGTGCTGCTGGTGCGCAGCCTGCTGCCGTATTAATTGCCTTAGATCGCATGGAGAGGTCAGGTACCGCTACTGAGATTGGCGATAAGTCGGCAGTGCAAGCGGTTGAGAAAGAATTTGGATTGCCGGTAATTGCGATTGCCAACCTCACAGACTTGATGGCTTTCTTGACTGCATCTAGTGATGCAGGGTTGACGAACTACCTTCCTGCTGTGAAGGCTTATCGCGAGAAGTACGGCATTTAGCGGACCGCTTAAATTTCTGTTTCACCTTCAAAGACCGTAACAGCAGGGCCCGTCATGATGACTGGCTGAGCCACATCGTTTACTATTCCGCCCCAAGCTATTTGTAAATCACCACCGCGAGTATGTACTTTGACTGGAGAGTCGAGCATGCCGCGACGAATGCCAGAAACCACTGCAGCACAAGCTCCCGTTCCACAGGCAAGCGTTTCACCGGCGCCACGCTCAAATACACGGAGTTTGATTTCATTGCGATTATGGATTTGCATATAGCCTGCATTAACGCGTTTTGGAAATGCAGGATGCTTTTCAATAAAAGGACCCTCTTCAAGTACTGGAGCGCTGTCAACATCACTCACTACTTGAACTGCATGTGGGTTGCCCATCGATACCACGCCGACCCAGTCGTCATGGCTTGCAGGATGGTCAATCGGCAATGCATAAAGGATTTCATGAAACTCTTGCATGCTAGCCAAACCATCTGCCTTAAAAGGAATGTGGCTATGCTCGAAGATTGGCGCACCCATATCTACTTCTACTTGCCCATCTGGATGAGACTTGAGTATCAAAATAGTATGTGCAACTTCAACCCTTAGTGGGTTTTTGCTGGAGAGACCTTGATCTAATACAAAGCGCACAAAGCAGCGTGAACCATTGCCACATTGTTCGACCTCTCCGCCGTCGGCATTAAAGATGCGATAGCGAAAATCTGCGTCCGGATGAGTTGCTTTTTCTACTAACAATATTTGGTCTGCACCAATACCGAATTGACGATGAGCCAACCGTTGCCATTGCTCTTGAGTGATATCACTCAGATCTTGATCAATCCCATTGAGCACAATGAAATCATTGCCCGCACCATGCATTTTAGTGAAGCGTAGTTTGCGTGCAGGCTTATTTGAATTCATGCTCAAAAGAATGTCCGTGTAGTCGGTTGGTATTGTTAGTTATAGAGACTGGGTTCGCTAGCTAGCCCATATTTGAAGGGTTTGTGTCCACAATATTACTCCGCTGGTCTTTCTCCAACAAGCTCTTCAATCAGTTGAAAAAGTTTTGTAACTAGGTCGCCTTGGGGGCGAAGAGATTAATTGCTTGGGGGTAGGTCTGCACCGGTAGGATGCTTGTAACGGTTGTAGGCCCAGAGAAACTGTTCAGGCGCACATAGTATTGCGTTTTCAATAGCCAAATTTAATTCCTGCGCGGCAATTTGAGGCTCTTTAGAAAACGGCTCGATACGTTTCGCCTGCATTAGCCACCCAGCACCCCATTTTTTTCGTACGGCGGTAAACATCACGACGGGTGTTTGATGGCGGTTTGCGAGACGGGCTGGTAATATGGTGGTGTAGGCAGGGCGCCCAAAGAAGGGTGACCAAATACCCTCCCCGCCACTAGGCACCTGATCTGGAAGAATGCCAATAGCCTCTCCCCGAGTGAGAGCCCGAGTCATTTGCCGAACGCCATTTAAATTGGTGGGGACAAAGTGTAAATTGGGGTAGTTTCGGCCCTCTTCAACAATTTCATTAAGCCACTTTTGCCTGGCTGGGCGATACAAAATAGTGGCCGGATAATGTTGCGCCATGATGCGCGGCATGACCTCAAAGCAACCAAGATGGGGGGTAAGCATGAGCAAACCATGACCCTCACTAAGAGCCGATTCGACAATATCGAAATGGAGCACTTCGACCAAATCAAGGGATTTTTTTGGGTTTTTCCACACCCACAAGCTATCAGCAAATAGCATTCCTGACCCAGCAGCGGCAGACCAAATTTTGACTGGTAGCTGATATTGGGTGGTAACAGCTAAGTAATGCGCTCTAAAGAGCTTACGGTAATGGCTGGATATTAGATAGGTAAACACCCCTAAAAAAGCCCCAATTACTTGCACTGCGGCAAGAGGTAATGCCCCGATACCCTTAAACATGAGCTTTATAAATAGGTTTTGCACCTTTCAATGATATTCAATGCAGGCTATAAGGACAAATTTAGCATTGGGCTTGATGAATTTGCTACTTTTCGTATAGAATTGACCCATCGCCGAGTTAAGACAACTTGCAGGGCGATTCAAAAATTCTGCTAAAGCGTCGCCGTTGTGGTTCCTGGCACGTCGAGTTGTCCAACAGATCGTGTTAATTTTTTAAAGGAATATGCAATGGCAAATGATTACTTCTTTACCTCAGAATCGGTTTCTGAAGGTCACCCGGATAAAGTATCAGACCAAATTTCTGACGCCATCTTGGATGCCATTCTGGCCCAAGACCCAACAGCACGCGTTGCTGCAGAAACTTTGTGCAATACCGGCCTAGTGGTATTGGCTGGTGAGATTACTACAAACGCAAATGTGGACTACATCCAAGTGGCTCGCAATACTTTGCGTGAAATCGGTTACGACAACACTGCCTACGGTATTGACTACAAAGGTTGCGCTGTATTAGTTGCTTATGACAAGCAAAGTCCAGATATCGCACAGGGCGTTGATAAGGCGCATGACGATGGCTTAGATCAAGGTGCTGGCGATCAGGGCTTAATGTTTGGTTACGCTTGCGATGAAACTGCTGAACTGATGCCTTTACCAATTCACTTGTCTCATCGTTTGGTGGAGCGTCAGTCTCAACTGCGCCGCGATGGTCGTTTAACTTGGCTGCGTCCAGACGCAAAGTCTCAAGTAACCGTGCGCTATGTGGATGGCAAGCCTGACTCTATCGACACCGTTGTGCTGTCTACTCAGCATGATGAAGAAATTTCTCTTGAAAAATTGCGTGAAGCAGTCATTGAAGAAATTATCAAACCTGTATTGCCTAAGCATTTGATCAAGGGCGCGATTAAGTTCTTGGTAAACCCAACAGGTCGTTTCGTTATTGGTGGTCCACAAGGTGATTGCGGCTTAACTGGCCGTAAGATCATTGTGGATACCTACGGTGGTGCAGCTCCTCATGGCGGTGGTGCATTCTCAGGGAAAGACCCTTCTAAGGTTGACCGTTCTGCAGCATACGCTGGCCGTTACGTAGCAAAGAACGTGGTTGCCGCTGGTTTGGCAAGCAAGTGCTTAATTCAGATCTCATATGCGATTGGTGTTGCTAAGCCAACTTCTGTAATGGTGAGCACCTTTGGTACGGGCAAGATCTCTGATGAGAAGATTGCCCAATTGGTATCCGAGCACTTTGACTTGCGACCAAAAGGTATCGTGAAGATGCTGAATCTCTTGCGCCCAATCTATTGTAAAACTGCTGCTTATGGCCACTTTGGTCGCGAAGAGCCAGAATTTACTTGGGAACAGTGCGATAAAGCGCCTGCATTACGTGCAGCAGCAGGTCTGTAAGCAGACAATAAGTAGCATGTAGTTGTATTGAAGCGAAATATGGCGAAATTGATTACAATTTCGCCATACCTTCAAGGAGCGTTGCAAGGAATGCTGAGAACCAGCGTTTCCCCAGGCTTGAAGGGAGTGGACCCCTAAATGGAGTTTACTAATTGCAACCGCGCTCGCTAACCCATGATTCGATGGCTAGCGAGTTTCTACTCCAGCATTGGATCGTATTTAGCTGGAGCATTCATGAGTACCGTTTCTGATTTCAATTTACAAGACTTTGTGGCAACTCGTTGCGCAATTGCGGATATTTCTTTGGCTGATTTTGGCCGCAAAGAAATCGCTATTGCTGAAACTGAGATGCCAGGCCTCATCGCTATTCGTGATGAGTTCGCTGCAGGGCAACCATTACGTGGCGCACGCATTACTGGTTCATTGCACATGACCATCCAAACTGCCGTTTTAATCGAGACCCTCGAGGCACTCGGTGCAGAAGTGCAATGGGCATCATGCAATATTTTCTCTACGCAAGATCATGCTGCCGCTGCTATTGCAGCTAATGGCACGCCTGTGTATGCGATTAAGGGCGAGACTCTTGAGCAATATTGGGATTACACCCATCGTATTTTTGAGTGGGCTGATGGTGGCTTCACCAATATGATTTTGGATGACGGTGGCGATGCTACTTTACTCTTACATCTCGGTGCTCGTGCAGAAAAAGATCAAGCCTGCTTGAATCACCCAACCAGCGAAGAAGAAACCATTTTGTTTGCGGCTATCAAAAACAAACTGGCGCAAGATCCAACTTGGTACTCCACTCGTTTGGCGCAAGTAAAAGGCGTTACTGAAGAAACAACGACGGGCGTACATCGCTTGTATCAAATGTTTGCTAAGGGCGATTTAAAGTTCCCGGCAATTAACGTCAATGACTCAGTGACTAAGAGCAAGTTCGATAATCTCTATGGTTGTCGTGAGTCTTTGGTTGATGCGATTAAGCGTGCAACAGACGTGATGGTTGCCGGTAAAGTTGCAGTCGTTTGTGGTTACGGCGACGTAGGTAAGGGTTCCGCACAAGCATTGCGTGCTTTATCTGCTCAAGTTTGGGTGACTGAAGTGGATCCAATCTGCGCATTGCAAGCGGCGATGGAAGGCTACCGTGTTGTCACAATGGACTACGCTGCTGACAAAGCGGACATCTTCGTTTCAGCAACAGGCAACTATCATGTGATTACGCATGACCACATGATAAGGATGAAGAATCAAGCCATCGTTTGTAATATTGGCCACTTTGACAATGAGATTGATATTGCTGGTATTGAAAAATACAAGTGGGAAGAAATCAAACCTCAGGTTGACCATGTGATTTTCCCGGCCGCTAACGGCATGCCTGAGAAGCGCATCATTATTTTGGCTAAAGGTCGTTTAGTAAACCTCGGTTGTGGTACAGGTCATCCATCTTACGTGATGAGCTCATCATTTGCGAACCAAGTGATTGCGCAAATTGAATTGTGGAATGCAGTTGGCACAAATAAATACCCCATCGGTGTTTACACATTGCCTAAGCATTTAGATGAGAAGGTTGCACGCTTGCAGTTGAAGACTCTCAATGCGCAGTTGACTGTGTTGTCTGATCAGCAAGCATCCTATATCGGCGTTACCAAGGAAGGTCCTTACAAGGCCGACCACTATCGTTATTAATTAAAGCAATAAAAGTCATGGGCCCAAAATCATGGAATTGAGCGTCGAATTCTTTCCTCCTAAAACACCTGAAGGTGAGAATAAGCTACATCTGGTGCGCGAGCGTTTGAGTGAAATACTCAAGCCCGCGTTCTATTCCGTGACTTTTGGTGCTGGTGGCTCTACTCAGTCTGGCACTTTAAAAGTAGTGAGTGATATTCATGCTGCTGGCGAAGCCGTTGCCCCTCACTTATCTTGCGTTGGTAGTTCTCGCGAGAGCGTGCGTGAGATGCTCAAGCAATATCAGGCGTTAGGCATTAAGCGTATCGTGGCATTGCGTGGAGACCTCCCATCAGGGATGGGTCAGTATGGCGAGTTTCATCATGCTAATGAGTTGGTGGAGTTTATTCGTGCGGAGACGGGCGATTGGTTTCATGTTGATGTAGCGGCATATCCAGAAACGCATCCACAAGCAAAGTCTCCTGCAAGCGATATTGATTTCTTTGTGCAGAAGATGAAAGCTGGCGCCAACTCTGCAGTCACTCAGTATTTTTATAATAGTGATGCCTATTTCCGCTTTGCGGATGAGGCCTATGATTTAGGCGTAACTCAGCCGATCATTGCTGGCATCATGCCGATTACCAATAGTAGTCAACTGCTACGGTTCTCTGATGCTTGTGGCGCCGAGATTCCCCGTTGGATTCGTTTGCGTTTGCAATCTTATGGCGATGACATTGCCTCTATCCGTGCATTTGGAGAGGATGTGGTTACCGATCTGTGTGATCAGTTGTTAAGTGCTGGCGCCCCAGGTTTACATTTCTACTCGCTCAATCAGGCTGATGCTGTTTTGGCGATTGCTAATAACTTAGACTTAGCGAAGTAATTTAGCTTCTTAGAGCAGACTCAGTCAGCATAAAGTCTAAGGGCTCATCGTGTGTTTGAGCCTGCCATTTAGCATCATCTAACTGTTGCCAATCAAACCCTATGCCGATACAAAGTAAGCTGGGTTTAGCTTTGCGTAATTGGGCTAGTGTGCGGTCAAAGTAGCCACCCCCATAGCCAAGGCGCCAATAATGGTTTTTCCCACTCACTTTGGATTGGGACCAGCCTACACAGGGGATGAGAATGCAATCTGGAATGCATTGGCTGCGTTGTATGTTCTTTGGATCGGGTTCTGGAACATTATGCTTGCTCGGAATGAGTGCATCACCTTCTTCCCAGACATAAAACTCAAGATGTTTATCAGGGCGAGCAAAAGGAAGTGCTAATTGGCATCCCTTATTGTCAGAAACCCAGGATAAGAGCGTAGGACGCAGATCCGGCTCATTTTGAATGGGTACGTATAGTGCGATAGATGATGGGTTTTGTTTACCCAAGAATTGACTAAGCCCTGCAGTAAGGTTTTTAAGACTTTCTGCATAGCTTGCATCTGCAGCAAAATGTGTCCTTTGCGTTAGCAGATCTTGGCGTAAAGTTTTTAGCGAATTACCGTGCATACCAGGCATTATCAGGCGAAAATTAATAGATATAGTAAAAGTAATTATGTAGAAGGCTAGATAGTGAAAAAGAAGTTTGATATTCGGATGACTGGGCGTCACAAGCTAGCTGGAGCATTGCTTTCCGGCTTGATTTTATTTGTGCCCAATACCTTTGCTGAAAAAGTAAAAAAACCAAATCTTCCGAAGTCTTATGCAAGTAAGTCAGTTCCTCCCGAAATTACTGATAGCGATAGAGCTTTTATTGAGTTGCGCGAAGCGGCTAAAAAGAATGATGTATTTCGTGCGCAGCAATTAGCATCTAGCTTGCCTAATTATCCTTATGACGACTATGTAGCGTATTTTAGAATTAAGCCTCAGCTCTTTGATGGTACTGGTGGTGCAAGGGCCGATACCAGTGCCGATGCTCAGGTAAATAGTTTTTTGAGGCAATACGAGGGGTCGGCTTTGGCGGATCGTATGCGCAATGATTGGTTGCTTGTGTTGGGTAAGCGCAAGGATTGGACTAGTTTTGATTCTGAATACGCTAAGTTCGTATTGGATGATGATACTCAGGTGAAATGTTACGCCTTGCAGTCCAAGTTAGCACAGGGCGAAAACCCCACTAAATTAGCAATTGATGCACGAGCAGTGCTCATTAATCCATCCTATTTTGGTTCCGCTTGCCAAGAGTTAGTTCCTGTATTGGTCGCTGCAGGCGGGATGACGCCAAGTGAGGCCAAAGCCGTAGGGCGCGCTGCTAGCGAAATGGGCTTTGATACGATGTCACGCCGACTTGGTGGGGAAGATCCAATCGCTGATATTGTCAGGGGCGCCAAAGCAGACCCCCTTAAGGCATTCAAAGATTTTTCTCAAAACGCTTCGCGCTACAGCAAAGAGAACCAAGCAGTTGCTTGGGGAGTCATTGGGCAGTTCCTGGGCAAGAAATTAGATTCAAATGCGGACGATGCTTATCGCTTGCAGCAAGATTTGGGCTACAACGAATTACTTTCTACCGAAAGTCAGGAGTGGAAGGTACGCGCCGGCTTGCGGGCTAAAGATTGGACACTGGTTAAGAACGCCATCGAGGGCATGAACCCCGCAGTGCGTAGTCGCGATCCCGCTTGGACCTATTGGTACGGCCGTGCATTCAAGGCAGATGGTCAAGATGCTAAGGCAAGAGAGAGCTATGAACTCATTGCTGATCAGTACAACTTTTATGGGCAGTTAGCCCGCGAAGAGCTCGGCAAATCTAATCATGCCCCGACACGAACAAAGGTATCCGAGCAGGATATTGATGCGATGGAAGGTCGGAAAGGCTTCATTAGAGGCGATCGCTTCTATGCCATGAATCTGCGCTTTGAGGGCAATCGCGAGTGGAACTGGGAATTACGCAATATGACTGATAAGCAATTACTTGCCGCTGCAGAATATGCCAAACGGATTGGTTTATATGATCGCGTAGTGAATACTGCTGATCGTACAAAACAAGAGCATGATTTCAGTTTGCGTTACCCAACGCCTTACCGTGATGAGTTATCACCGATTGCACGCCAGATTGATTTGAACTTGGCTTGGGCGTATGGCCTCATTCGTCAAGAGTCCCGCTTTATCATGAATGCTTCTTCGTCGGTTGGCGCATCCGGACTGATGCAGGTGATGCCAAATACAGCTAAGTATGTCGCTAAGAAAATTGGTATGGTGAACTACACCAACGATAAGTTGAGCGATACCAACACCAACCTTACTTTGGGAAGCAATTATCTCAATATGGTCTTGATAGATTTAGATGGGTCTTGGGTGTTGGCTTCTGCAGCATATAACGCAGGCCCATCCCGCTCTAAGGCTTGGCGTGAAAAATTAAGCAGCCCAACTGAAGGGGCGATTTTTGCTGAGACGATTCCATTTAATGAAACACGTACTTATGTGAAGAACGTTTTATCTAATGCCAATTACTATTCATCAGTCATGCAGGGCCAAGCACAATCTTTAAAGCAGCGCTTAGGGGTGATAGCGCCTAAAGCGGCCACTCAATCAGAATTGCCTTAATCACAAAAATCGGACTCTATGAAATATGACATTCTTCTTATCGGTGGCAATGGATTTGTAGGTAGAACGCTTGCGGCGAAACTGCAAGTGGCAGGGTATTCTGTGTTGCTGCCAACGAGACATCTACCCGCGGCCCGCGACTTACGCATTTTGCCTAAGGTACGCTTGGAAGATGCAGATGTGCATGAGTTTGATGAATTGCAAAATTTGTGTGCCCGTATCAAGCCAAATGGAGCCGTCATTAATTTGGTCGGCGTATTGCACGATAAGCCTGCCCAGCTTTATGGCAAGATCTTTGCAACAGCCCACGTAGATCTACCTAAAAATATTATCACCGCCATGCAAATGCATGGTCTAAATCGCTATTTACATATGAGCGCATTAGGCGCGGATTCTAACGGCCCTTCTATGTATCAACGCAGCAAGGGTGATGGTGAGCTTGAAGTTAAAGGAAGCGGTCTTGAGTGGACAATCTTTAGGCCTTCAGTGATCTTTGGTGCGCAAGATCAATTCATTAATCTATTTGCAAAGTTAACGAAATGGCTGCCAGTGTTGCCGCTGGCCAATTGTGAGGCTCAGTTCCAGCCAGTCAGCGTAGAAGATGTGGCTGATGCATTTATAAAGTCCATCAAGATGCCCCAGACGATTCATCAGTCATACGATTTAGTCGGACCTACCGTGTATACGATGAAAGAGATTGTCACTATTGCAGCCCGCAAAGCACAAACCGCTTGCACCATCATTCGAGTGCCTGCATTTGTAGGGTATCTGCAAGCTTTAGCATTTGAGTTTTTGCCCGTACCAACATTGATGTCACGAGACAATATTGCTTCTATGCAAGTTCCCAACGTATTGCCAGTAAACATTTCTGATGCATTGCCAGAAGTATTTGGTATTAGCCGTCGCTCCCTTGAGGGCATGAGGTAATGAAGACCTACGCTGTTGGCGGCGCCATTCGCGATGCGCTCATGGGTTTGCCCATGCACGATATCGACTACGTGGTAGTTGGCTCTAGCGTAGATAAAATGCTTGCCAAGGGATTTCGCCCAGTCGGTAAAGATTTTCCAGTATTCCTTCACTCCGAAACGCAGGCTGAATATGCTCTAGCTCGGACAGAGCGAAAAACCGGCAAGGGCTATAAAGGTTTTTTATTTCATGCAGATCCTACCGTCACCTTAGAGGAGGACTTAGAGCGTCGTGATTTAACGATTAATGCCATGGCTCAAGAAGTCTCCGCTGATGGCAAATTAGTGGGCCCGATTATTGATCCTTATAACGGTCAACGAGATCTTGCTGAGAAAGTATTTCGTCACGTGTCAGATGCTTTTGCCGAAGACCCGCTACGTTTACTGCGTATCGCTCGCTTTGCCGCTCGCTTCCCTGAATTTACTGTCGCCGAAGAAACCATGACGGCATTAAAGGCGATTGTGGAGTCAGGGGAATTAAATGCATTATCGCCAGAACGTATTTGGCAAGAGCTTGCAAGAGGTTTAGTTGCTAGCAAGCCTATGCGCATGTTTCAAGTTCTATTGGATACTGGCGCTGCCAAAACGATTCTTTCTCCATCAGTAGTGGTGGAGTTGCAGAAAGAACTATGCCGCGAAAACCTCATCGCACATCTGCTTCAAACCCCTGCTAAATTAGAGAGTCGTTGCGCGGTTGTGTTGATGAATACACCCGCCAGTGAAATTCGTTCCTGGTCTGAGTGTGTCCGTATGCCCATCGAGATACGTGACTTTAGCGAAATCTTCAGCGAGTTGAATTTGTTCATCAGTAAAAATCCTCATGGCACTTACCATGAAGTTGATGCGCTCTCTTGGTTCAATCGCGCCGACGTATGGCGCAAGCCTGATCGCGCTCAAGCGCTGTTAGATCTTATGAATAGGATTGGTCTGAATGTATTCGGATTAATTAATGCTATGCAACAAGCACAGGCTTTGAACCCAGTAGAAATTATTGCTGGGCTGACTGCTGAAGACCGTTCTAATGGCGAAAGAATCCGTAGTGCAGTTGAGACCGCAAGACTTGCGGCAATTACTTTAGCGCTAAATTAAAGTCTATTTCTGCCTCTAAGGCCTTGAAGATCTTCAAGAACATATCCTGGTAGTAGATCATTTAGCTTCTTTGAAAAAGCAAACGCTTTAAATAGTTCGCCCATCTCTGCTTCCGAAAGTAATTTCTGCAACGAGTTAGAGATTGGCAGGAAAATTTCTGGATTTCTCGGGTCACCAATTTCTAGGGCGATATCTCCGATGCCAGCGTCAAGCAAAAAAGCCGCTTGATTGGTCAGGTAGACGTCATCGACATTCTCTGCAAGTGCACTGCGGGCAATTTGTGCCCACTCTACGTGGGTTGTTAAATCACATAAGCCTGGTAAGTAAAAAGGATCTTGAATAGCATGATGACGATGATGCGCCATCAAAGTGCCTTCAATTCTTTGTGGGTGGTAGTACTCTCTCTCTGGAAACCCATAATCAAACGTGAGAAATAAACCGGCATCTAATTGTTTTGCAATCTGCCGAATCCAAGCATTTGCTTGAGGGTGCAATTCAGTGACATATCCTTCTGAGAAATTTCCAGTCAGAAGACTCTCTGGCAGTAAGACCTGCTCAACGGGCCTACCTACTTTCCAAATACATTTTTCATCGGCAAGACTTACCCCATACCAATGCCAAAATCCATTTCGGTAAATGATGGCATCACAGGGAATTGCATCAATCACTTCGTTGGCGAGAATGACGCCTTTAAAGTTGCTCGGTAGCAAGCTAAGCCAAGAGCATTTTGTGGAGAGCTCGAGCTCTGTCGCAAGCTTATGAAGGCATTCCTGCTGTCTTTGGGCGAGATCTGGTGAGATCTCAATGATGTCGTAGCTATCTAGCTGGAAACCAAGGTCGTTTAGTCGACTCAGAATCGATTTGGCTAACTTGCCGGTGCCTGCGCCAAACTCCAGAATCTTGGCTGGAAGGCCTTGAGCTTTGAGCCCCCCCAGGACCGGGAGGATGGTTGAAACAATCGCTGCCCCAAATAGAGGGCTTAGTTCAGGGGCAGTTGTGAAGTCTCCACCAGCACCTAGTTTATGGGCCCCAGCACTGTAATAGCCCATTCCAGGCTCATATAAGACCATTTCCATATAGCGAGAAAAGGGAACCCAGCCACCTTGGGAGTCGATTTCAGTGGCAATTTTGCTGCTAAGGAGCTTGCTATGCTCCGTTTCAAGGCTGGTCAAGGTAATATCCATAACTCGCTAGTCTAAGAGAATTTAATTGAACCCTAGTTCAACTTCCCCACCCCAGCAAAATAAAGCGGTTTTAGTGACCGGCGCGGCTAAGCGCCTGGGTCGTGAAATTGCTTTGCAGTTTGCCCGTCAGGGGTGGGATGTTGCTATTCATTATGGGCGATCTGAGGCTGAAGCCCAGGAGACTGTGGGTCAGATTAAGAAACTAGGGCGAACTGCCCTGGCATTCCAAGCTGATTTGGCAAATGAAGCAGACGTCAAAGCGCTCTTTGCTGCAGTGGCGACTCAATTTGATAGCCTGCGTTGCCTAGTGAATAACGCATCTATTTTTGAGTACGACCGCGCTAACTCCGATTCCAAGCTAACTGGTAAAAGTTTGCAAGAACATATGCAAGTGAATGTAACCGCACCAATCCTATTGGCCCAGTTGATGTTTGAAGCGCAAAAAAATAGTGTAAAAAATAGCGATGACGAATCACAGCCTTCAGTCATTCAGTTGCTCGATCAGAAACTTATTAATCTCAATCCTGATTACTTGTCATACACCTTATCTAAGGCCGCATTGCTGACCTCAGTTGAAGTCTTGGCTATGGACTTTGCACCTTACTTACGTGTAGTCGGTTTAGCCCCAGGAATTTCTCTTCTATCGGGCGATCAAACACAAGCGGGCTTTTCAAAAGCGCATCAGATGACGCCCTTAGGAAAATCATCCACGCCCGTTGATATTGCAAAGGCCGCTGTATTTCTAGCAGAGGCAAGCGCGATCACCGGCACCACTTTGTATGTCGATGGCGGTCAGCATCTTTTATCTTCATCACGCGATGTGATGTTTAAAACACATTAATAAAGTAACTATTTATGCACGCTATTCTTTCTCATCCTGCTTTGGCTGACTGTCGTCGTTTGTTCTTGCGCGACTATGAGATCTATATCAATATCGGGGTACATGATTTTGAGAAGAAGGCAGAACAACGCGTGATTCTAAATGTAGATTTATATATTCCGCTGGCAATGAATACGCCAACCCATGATCAGCTAGATGAAGTGGTTGATTATGATTTTATGCGGGAAACCATTAAAGCTCGGGCTTCACAGGGGCATATTCATTTACAAGAAACATTTTGTGATGACATCGTGATGGCAATGTTGGCCCATCCAAAAGTATTGGCTGCGCGTGTTAGTACTGCTAAGCCTGATGTATATCCAGACTGCCATTCGGTGGGTGTTGAAGTATTCCGGATGAAGCAAATTTAAGCCTTATGACTGATATTCGTAAAACCGTCTTCGAAGAAAACAAACTCGAAAAGAAATTATGTCGTTTGGTCGGCCAGGCGATTGGTGATTTTGGCATGATCGAAGATGGCGACAAAGTAATGGTCTGCGTATCTGGTGGTAAAGATAGCTATGCCATGCTTGATATTCTGATGAAGCTGCGTGAACGCGCACCAATCCATTTTGAAATTGTGGTGGTCAACTTAGATCAGAAGCAGCCAAATTTCCCCGCAGATATTTTGCCGAATTATTTGAAGAACTTGGGTGTTCAGTTTCATATTGAAAACCAAGATACTTACAGCATTGTTAAGCGCGTTATTCCAGAAGGTAAAACCACTTGTGGATTATGTTCACGTTTGCGTCGTGGCATTTTGTATCGTGTCGCCGATGAGTTGGGCGCTACAAAGATTGCCCTAGGTCATCATCGCGATGACATCTTGGAGACGCTGTTGTTGAATATGTTCTTTGCAGGCAAGCTTAAAGGCATGCCTCCGAAGTTGCGCTCTGATGACGGTAAACATATCGTCATTCGTCCCTTGGCTTATGTACCAGAGAAATTTCTTGAGCGTTATGCTGCTGATATGAGTTTCCCCATCATCCCCTGCGATTTGTGTGGAAGTCAGCCTAATTTACAGCGTGGCGCCATGAAGGAAATGCTGCGCGAGTGGGAAAAGAAGTATCCAGGCCGTGTTGAAAATCTCTTTCGCTCTATGCATCACATCGTGCCATCACATTTAATGGATGGTGAAGCTTTTGATTTCCAGAATCTAGAAATCTCTACTGAGTTGTCTGGCATTGCTGCTAGATCATCTGGTGACAAGGCAATTGATGAGGCTGAATTAGATGAATTAGCCTGCGGCACCATGATTCAAGGGATTTATAATTCTTCTTTATGAACATTGTCATTTTAGCTGCTGGGCAAGGAAAGAGGATGAAATCCGCCTTGCCAAAAGTGCTGCAAACCCTTGCTGGGAAGCCTCTTCTACAGCATGTGCTAACTACCGCATTGTCCTTGCAGGGCAAGCAAGCTAAAACGGGACCTATCATTGTCGTTGGGCATGGTGCGGCCGATGTAAAAGAATTTCTAGTAAATGCCAGCAAGGAAGATTCTGGATTTAGAAAGGTGACGACGGTGCTGCAGGCGGAGCAAAAGGGAACGGGCCATGCTTTATTGCAGGCCTTGTCGAAACTAGATGTACAAGAGCCGACTTTGGTTCTCTATGGCGATGTCCCCCTCACGAGCAAAAAGACCTTAGCGAAGCTAGCTAAATTGGCTGATGGTATTCGTGGTCAAGATTCTGCATTGGCCCTACTGACACAAGATCTGACTAATCCTACTGGCTATGGCCGCATTGTTCGCGATGCTGATGGCTCGGTACGAGAGATTGTGGAAGAGAAAGATGCAACTTCTGAACAGAAGGCTATTAAAGAAATTAATACCGGCATCATGGTGCTGCCAACGAATTCATTGAAGAAATGGCTTAAGGCATTAAGTTCCAGTAATTCCCAAAGCGAGTATTACTTAACTGATGTCATTGCAATGGCTGTTACAGCTGGCGTACCCATTCGTACGACGCAAGCAGATGAAGAGTTTGAAACTATCGGCGTTAATAGTCGTGATCAACTCGCTAGCTTGGAGCGCACCCATCAGCTCAGTATTGCTAATCAATTGATGGATGCTGGTGTCTCCCTGGCTGATCCTGCCCGCATCGATGTGCGCGGTACGCTTGAGTGTGGCACTGATGTCTTTATTGATGTGGGTTGTGTATTCGAAGGTTGCGTAACTTTAGCGGCTGGAACCAAGATTGGTCCTTACTGTGTCATCCGTAATAGCGTCATTGGTAAAAATGTTTCCATTCATGCGTTTAGTCATATTGACGGCGCCAAGGTTGGCAATCAATCTCTGATTGGTCCTTACGCGCGCTTACGTCTAGGCGCTGATTTGGCGAATGATGTGCATATTGGCAACTTCGTAGAAGTGAAGAATAGCAAGATAGCTGCTAATAGCAAAGCGAATCATTTAGCTTATGTTGGTGATTCCATCGTGGGCTCCAGAGTCAATATTGGCGCTGGCACGATTACTTGTAATTACGATGGCGTGAATAAGCATCAAACTATTATTGAAGATGATGTCTTTATTGGCTCTGATACTCAGCTGGTCGCGCCGGTGCGTGTTGGCCGTGGAGCAACATTGGGGGCAGGTACAACGCTTACCAAAGATGCACCACCGAATCAATTGACAGTTTCTAGAGTAAAGCAAATTTCTTTACCGTGGGAGCGCCCTGTGAAGCAAGAGAAAAAAATTGCAGTGAAAAAGACGACAACCAAGAAAGCCGTAGCCAAGAAGATCATAAAGGGTAAAAAATAATGTGCGGAATTGTTGGCGCTATTTCCTATACAAACATTGTTGATGTTTTAGTTGAGGGCTTACGTCGCCTGGAGTATCGTGGTTATGATTCTTGTGGTTTTGCAGTGATCAATAGCGGCGATGCTCAGCATCGCATTGAAAGAGCTCGCACTACAGCGCGCGTTGCAGAATTAGCGGAGCAGGGCAAAGATTTTCATGGAACGCTCGGGATTGCTCATACTCGTTGGGCTACACATGGCAAGCCAGATACCCAAAATGCCCACCCTCATATTTCTAATAGCTTGATTGCAGTTGTTCACAATGGCATCATTGAGAACTACGAATCACTTCGTGCGGAGTTAAAAGCGGCTGGTTATGTGTTTAGCTCAGAGACTGATACGGAAGTGATTGCCCATTTAGTGCATCAACAATATTTAGCAAGTGGCCAAAAAGATTTGGCGGCATCCGTAAGGGCTGTA
Source organism: uncultured beta proteobacterium (assembly GCA_903843235.1). GTDB lineage: Bacteria > Pseudomonadota > Gammaproteobacteria > Burkholderiales > Burkholderiaceae > Polynucleobacter. Next base: position 16,500 of record CAIMOW010000004.1, read on the forward strand.
CTGCCTAAGTTGCATGGTGCGTATGCCATTGGGGTGATTGCACAAGACAGACCTGAGTTATTGGTTGGCGCTCGAGCTGGCTCTCCTTTGGTTGTGGCGCTAGGCGATCAAGAAAACTTTTTAGCTTCAGATGCCTTGGCATTGGCGGGTAGAGCTCACTCTATGATGTATTTGGAGGAAGGCGATGTTGCAACCCTTAAAGCAGGCGCAGTAGAAATTATTGATCAAGCTGGTAAAACCGTGCAGCGTGAGAGCAAGGCAATGCCTGCTCAATCAGAGGCTGTTGATTTGGGCCCATATCAGCACTACATGCAAAAAGAAATCTTTGAGCAGCCTAGAGCGATTGGCGATACTCTTGCGAATATTGCGGAATTTGGTCCAGAACTCTTTGATGCCAGCCTAGAAGATTGGAAGTCTTTTGATCAGATTTTGATTCTGGCTTGCGGTACCAGTTATTACTCTGCTTGTGTTGCCAAGTATTGGTTGGAAGATATTGCCGGCATTCCGACACAAGTTGAGATTGCTAGTGAGTACCGTTATCGCAACACTGTTTCAAATCCCAATACCCTCATCGTAGTAGTTTCTCAATCTGGTGAGACTGCAGATACCTTGGCAGCATTGCGTCATGCCAAGAGCTTGGGTCATCGTTTTACCTTAGCCATTTGCAATGTGGCTAGTAGCGCAATGGTTCGTGAAACTGCTTGGCACTTTTTGACTAAGGCAGGCGCCGAGATTGGCGTTGCCTCTACAAAAGCATTTACTACTCAATTGCTAGCTCTTTACATATTAGCGGTTTCTATTGCCAAGCGTGCTGGCAAGATTTCTGCTGAAAAAGAAAAAGAGCTGTTACGCGAGTTGCGCCATCTACCAAAAGCACTTCATGCGGTTTTAGCGCTAGAGCCACAGATCATTGCTTGGAGTGAGGCATTCTCTAAATGCGAAAACGCTTTGTTCTTGGGGCGTGGATTGCACTACCCAATTGCATTAGAGGGTGCTCTCAAACTTAAAGAGATTTCGTATATTCATGCTGAAGCTTATCCTGCTGGAGAGTTAAAGCATGGCCCACTCGCATTGGTGACAGATAAGATGCCGGTGGTTACTGTTGCTCCAAATGACATCTTATTGGAAAAACTCAAATCCAATATGCAAGAAGTTAAAGCACGTGGCGGCAAGCTTTATGTCTTTGCCGACCAAGATACAGAGATAGTCAGCAGCGAGGGCATCAACGTGATTCGTTTGCCAGAGCACTATGGTAACCTTTCCCCAATTTTGCACGTGGTTCCGCTGCAACTGTTGGCGTATCACACAGCCTGCGCTAGAGGAACTGACGTAGATAAGCCAAGAAATTTGGCGAAGAGCGTTACGGTGGAGTAATTCCGTTAGGGGGTAGTCTAACTACAAGGCTTACAGTCCGATTTAAGGTCGTTTTAAGGACTAAATCGTTGATGATTGGAGCTTATTCAGATTACCAAATCGAGCTATCAAATAAAGTCCTTTATTTAAGGGACTCTCTTAAGCTTACTTACAAGGCGATAGCAGAGTTTTTAATTGATAAGGGATATAGGTCGCCCCGAGGATATGATCTAAGCTCTGAGAGCGTATTTTCAATCTACAAGAAGCGAAAAATACGAGATGTTAGATTACAGGCTCCGCCACAAATAAGGCTAGAGAATATCAAGATTATTAATTAGGCTTCACCAGCCCTTGATAGTAGGAGCTTGTGGGACTTGTCTTGGAGTGTTTAAGGTTGTATTTGGTGTAGTTTGAATAGGAGCTGTTGTCGTTCCTTGATATTGACCCTGAGGACTATAAAAGTTGGTTTGTCCGTTATCAGTTTGGAATGACTGAGTATTTTGACCATTGGCGTTATAAACATTAGTTACGCCTGAAGGACTAGTTTGTGAATAGCCTTTATATTCGCCACTAGGTCCATAAATGGCTTGAGAAAAAACACTAGTTGAGAAAAATAACAAAAATAATAGATATTTCATAGCATTTAAGTATCCACCTTAGCCAATCTAATATCAACGAGAGTTTTAATGCGTTAAATAAGTAGGGTGGATTGCTACAAATCGGCTCATATGTAAGAATAGAGTTGTGCTGTTAAGGCGAGCTGTGTCACCCTTAACGACAGCCAGTAGTGTCAATAGTCGTACTGGCGGCTCACATTCACTTGGCTTTCTTTGTCACAGGAAGTCACATTGTTTTGGCGGGAAGCGAGTCGCCTTCCTAAAATCCAGTAGCGTCTGTCCTCGTACTGGAGCCAATTTCTAATGCTAATATGTATATAGCTTCGTAAACGGCTGGAGCGAGTCTTACTTAAATGTGAGCTTTCCAGATTGTCCTGCGAGGTTTTTTCATTTGTATTGCTACACAGCAAACTATTGATTACTATGTTTTGGTAGGCTTGTTCCCGTTTCGCACGTTGGGAAGGGCGGTAAGGAGCAATCCTTTGGCATTCTTCGCTCAAGCCTACGCCTCATTAAATCAAAAATTAATCACCACAACAGCCTGTTTGCTATTAGGGCTCTGGGAAATAGTGAACTCCTTGATATTCGATTGCTTCAGGGTTTCGATCAGCTTTTCCTTGCTGATAAACATTCCCGACTTCTGTGCTTCCTTGATTAGTTGATTTGACATTCTTTTCTTCCTTTTTCTTTTTGGGTTTCTTGGCTTCTTCTTTTAGCCATTCCTTAAAACTAAGCATCAAAACATCTCCTTTCGAGCCTTCTGAAAATTCTCCGAATTATTAAAGTGCTCGTTAAAAAACTTCTTTAAACAGTACCTAATTACTTCAGAGCGGTTGTAACCCAGTCTTTCACATAAACCATCAAACTTATTGATAAATTCATTAGTAGTTCGTATTCCTAACATTTGATTCCTACCGACCTTGTTGTTCACTGAAAACCCCCTTTTTAGTGTTTTTTATATTTAGTCATTTTTTTACGTTAGCAAAACGAGAGGTCATTTATGTCCTTCCCCTTGTTCATATAGTTAACCCAAGAAAAAGCCTCATCAAGCCTGAGTGGTTCAATCTTGTATGTTGAAACTGTTGAAATTGAACGAAGATCTTTTGAAAGCCGTTTATCAAGCTCATTGGATTGATGGTTATAGAGGCGATTGGCTAATGGAGCCTGAATAGCTATTAAGCCGTGTATATGATGAGGTGAATTAGAGCTAGGAATGGGCTTAAAGAAGCTCCCTTGTTCATATTCATATTGAGCGTAAGCGATAGGTAAAACCAAGTTCCATTTTGAACTAGATCTACTAAGCCTTTTCTTGATCTTGACCAGCACTCTTTTTCGATACTCATAGAGGGTTCTTAAACTCATCCCGTTGCTAGTCTCGTAAGGTATTAGATCTTTAAAAGTAACGGTAGTAGTAAAACAAGCCCACTCAACAGAGTTAGTTACCCACTCTAATTCTTTGTAATTAAGATTCTTCTGCTGGTTATTGGATTTGGTAACTATCTCTTGACCATATCTTCTGTTGTATTCGGTATTTGGTAAGTCTTCAATTCTTCTTATAAACATAGTTCAGCTTTCTATAGGTGTAATGGGGCTTATCACTAATAAGGTCAATAAAAAAGGAGTCACAAACAAGGCGACTTTCACAGAGTTCACGGAAGGGTGAGACCACGCTTAGCGTTCGTAAAACTATTTAGTCAAAAAAAGACCTCCAACAGGAGGTCTCATAAAATATATTTCTAGTTAAATAGGGTTTTCAACAGCTACGAAATAGGTAGCCTTTTTCTTCTTACAAGAAAACTTAGATAACTTCTTGGTAGAAAAATAAACCATATAGTCATCTTTAAGCAGGTTGAGCTTTTCAAGATTAATCATAAATTTGAAGACCTGAGATGAATCCCCAATCCTTACCCTTAAGACATTGTTTGCTAGGGTTCTAGATTCCTGAACTTGAGCAATGATTTCCTGACCGTTACCCTCAAAAACAAGATAGTTAAAGGAGGTAGTTTTAGCCTTTGTCTTGCTAGCCTTGTGATCGGTCTTATTCATCACTTTGAAATACTTAATAATCTGCTCAAATTTTTCTGAGCTTAGTTCAAAAGAATATTCATATTCAGGTTGGACTAAAGGACGCTCAGGGACCTTCAATAAAGACTTATCAGTAAAAGCGAAGATCATTTCTGAATCTTGACCAATAATTGATAGGCTATTTTCAGCAAAGGTAATGGAGGGCTCCTTTAAGGAATTCATTCCGTTAACTACCTTAGATAAGTCGTAGATTCCTGCTTCCATTGGAATTTCATTGTCAAAGACTACTTCAGCCATTCTTGATTTACTTTCATCAAAGGTACGCTGAATTGTTCCCTTATTAAATAGAAAGTTCTTGTTAATGACGGACATATTTTCAAGTAATTCAGTTGTTTGTTTTGTGATTTTCATAATTAAGTTCCTTAGTTCATTAGTTCAAGTTGAAGTGTTTTAACCATCCGTCGTAAGTCAGGAAAGGTCTTTTGGATAATGCTATTAATGATGCTTTTATCGGGATTGGTATACCCCTCAGCCTCACATATAAAACAGAGACGCTCGGCTATTACCTGAATCATTTCTTCCGAATAGGTCATATCAAAACTTATAGGAATAAATCTTGATCTGACTGCTTCAGATAAACAGTTAGGATCATTAGCCGTTAGAACAAAGTCGTTATAAAGCGATAATTCTTCTGATACCCCTCTGATTGCTGCTTGAGCGTCTACTGATAAGTTGTCCGCTTCATCCAGCAAAAGAAGCCTTCGCCCACCAGTTACCATTCCTGAAGCAAATTCGCTTTCAATCCATCGGATAGTGTCTATTGAATTGTTTGTAGAGCAATTAATAAACACCGTATTCTCAGGATTGATCAACTTAGCAACAGTTGTCTTCCCACACCCAGGACGCCCATAAAAAAGGAGAGAAATACCCCCTCTTTGATTGACAACTTGATTCAGTTTGTTTTTCAAGCCCGAAGACAAGATCACATCCTGAATGGTTGATGGTCTATATCGCTGACCCCAATCGAGTTCTCTCATATTCATCTCCTTAAGCAGCAAGAGCCATCGGTGGCTTAATAGCCTCAACAAGATCAGGAGACATAACCACCCTCACATTGAGTGCTTTAAGACTGTCGATAATTGATTGAATATGAGACTTACGACTAAGGTCATTGAGCTGACCAACATCACACACAAAGCAAAGACCATTAAGCGTTCCAGATGGAACCTCGGTCTTTATCTCTGAGCTGATTTTTTCCTCAACAGGACTATCTGATTGAGGCTTTAAAAGGGATTCAATTTGAGACCCTAAAACATTTTGATGAATTAAGCCCTGTTTGATGAACTCTGCTAATTGCTCATTGGTTAATCGAGCGATTTGATAAAGCGTTGTCCAGTTATTAGGGAGGTATTGAGCCTGAGTCTTTAAAGCCAAATAGGATTTACCTATCCGGGCTAGCTTCTTAATAGAGCTTGACTTAGGTTTAAACCCAATCCCTTCACAGAAACTTTCAAAGTCTTTGGGGCTCTCTTTGCTCTTACTTTTCGTTTCACAGACGACTCGACCCATTTCTAGGATGTTTTCCGCTGTTTTTCGAGCGTAAGCCTTAAATTCAGCTACCGAGCTATCTACAAAAGATACGGAGTAATCATTTGATAAACTGTTAACATCTAAGCTATTCATATAAAACCTTTCAAATTAAAATATTAGTAAAATGATCAAATTAAGGTGTTTAAATGTACTTAATTGATACTTCTAGTTTAAAGAAAAGGGCTATTAAAGTAGACTCTAGGTTTAATTAGAATATTTAAATTGTTAACATTTTTATGAAAAAAATTAGAAAAGACCCTCCAAGACACTTTCCTTATCAACATCCCACCTTTGGGACGGACAAGAAACCTAAAGCCTCTTTTTATTGGAAGGAGACGGTCTATTACTTTTGGTGGGAGTACTTAAGGCGTAACGAGGATTACCTAAAAACTTGTGAAAGTAATGGGGCTGGAAAGTACGCCGATCTTTATAAAGATTTCGGTGATGTAAGAGACCCAGACTTTAAAGTTTGGTGGAGCCAAGGAAATAGGGGGGCTTTGCTATTTTCAAATCCCATAACCGAAGACCAAGTTACAGAGCTGAGTGATGGTGAAAAAGCATTTGTGGATGAAGATAGGCTAGTAATTAGCGTTCCGCTTAACCTCCCTCAAAAATTTCTCATTCAAAAAATCAGAAAGTTGATAGAGGCGAAGCATAAGGGCGACAAAGGAAGACAGTACGCCAAGGTAAGTAAGGCTAAGTATCGCTTTAAGGGTCAACCAAATATCAAAGCCTTAAAACTAGGTCTGGATGTATACGACAAAATCAAAAATAACCCAAACAAAAAACTTTGGGAAATAGGAATGACATTACCCCAGTTCCATTTGGAACTCGAAGAGTATCAAAGAGGTATTGAACCCGAGTTCACTCAAAGAAGGGTTATGGCTTCTACTGTCAGTAGATATGAAAAAAGAGTTCGAGATTCAATAAAAAATACGACTCTCGGATTATTCCCTTGATGATTTTTGCTGAAACTCTTTAATCATCGAGAGATAAAGTAGCGAGTTATAGACAACTTCTGAGCTATGTTTACCCAACATCGTGACAATTAGTGGTATATTGATTCCACCCTGAAACTCCCAATAATCCCAATGGAAAAATTGGTCATCAGACACTTCATCAAAGTAATCATTAAAACGCCATCCTTGTCCTCTCAGCTTGAGAGTCTTTCCCGACTTTATTTTTCCCCAATTTGATGGAGAAATTCGAATGGTAGGTAAACCCCATTCATAGGAATGATCAGCACTAACAAAGGCTCCAGTCGGGACTGGTTTGGATTTATGTAAAAGTTGTTTTCTAATCTTAACGATTTCAACTTGATTCTTTAGGGCGATCTTGTGAACAGCATTCACTTTCTCAAGCAAGACTTTTAGTAGCTTATTTGTTGTTTCCATCTGAAGTAGGATTTAGTAGCTCATTAAACCCAGATTCAAATTCAGACATTCTGAGTTCACTATTAAAGAATGGAAGACCCCAAACAACATACTGTTTATTTTGAAAAAGCTGCTCTATCTTGAAGTTATCTTTAATGCTGGTGAGGAAATGCTCCTTCCATTCATCAGCCTTCAACAGATGTTGACCTTTCGGCTCAATGAAGACTTGGTAATGAATGGTATCAGAATCATTTTTCCCAATTAGGTATAGAACAAAATCTGGCTCTAGAGGTCTACCATCTGAAAAATTATATAGTTGAAAGTGCTTTTCATTTCTAAAGAGGTATACATCAGAATAGTTCTCTTTTAAAACATCATACTTTTTGTCAATAAACTTTATTAAAAGTTTTTCCTCGGAAGTACCGAAGCAGTCATTAAAAATATACCATTCTTTAGAATTCAAATTTAGATGATAGAGGTTAGTAGCCTCAATTGGGTCATTCATTGAGCGACTAAATTGCTTATCTTCGCCTTCACCAACTGTAAAGTTCATAGTCTTATCAGTAAATACTGACTTGATCATATGAGGAAAAAATTCTTTCGTACCCTTAAATTCAATTTTTTCAGAAGCGATTATTGAAGATAAATCCAAAAGAACTTTTGAAGAAATGTAGAGCTTTTGATCAGGAGTCAGGTTATTAACTTCGGAGGCTAATCCCGTAACTTCAATTTTGATATTTAAAAGATAGTTTGGTGAAGTTAAGAGTTCCTCAACAGAGCTTAAGTTAGGAAGATGTTTCTTAAGGTTACTAAACTCGTAAAAGCTAATTTTATGAATTGATTTACGAATAACAGCAGAGCCAAAATCCATTAAGTTGTAATCTTGAGACTTCCTTTCAATTCCAGCGGAACTTACTTTATTAGTTTCAAACGCTGATGAGGTGTTAATGTAGCCAGTCGATAGATCAATTTTATGGCGTTGGTTTATGAGGCTGCTATCAATACCTTGAATATCTGATCGGTCATATTTAATTCTTGAATTTAAGAAAATATGACCAACTTTGTATAGTTCTGTCGATTTAAAGCTGTCCTTAATAAGCAATTCCTTTTGAATGCTTGTTTTGGGGACGATACCAATATCTTGTAGAGCCATACTTAATTCTTGTATGTATTTCGGATTATGAGCACTGTGATAGTAAAGCTCTTCACATACTTTCATATCGTGCTCTACATCCGAATCAAATTTTCTTTGTGATCTAGGCTGATCAGCGCTTAGTTGAAATGGACAATATCTTGCTCCACGCCCGATAAGTTGAGCTTCACTGATAGTGGTTTTACCTGCTTTATTTGACTTGGCGTCTCTAGTGTCATAAAGCCTAACAATGTCAAATAGATTGAGAACATCCCAACCTTCATTAAGTTTATCAACAGCAAAAACAGCACGATAGTGGTTGTCCTCATCTTCTAGACTATTAACAGCCAGTTGCTTGAGGTCGCTCTCTTCTTTACTATTAACTGAGAGTAAGTTATCTATTGAAAAATCTACTGTAATTTCCGAAATAAGATTTTCATAAGAAATATTATTTAAGTCTAGATAGTTGAAAAGTTTGATAAAGATTGGATCTAATGTCGACGATCTCAGTAGGCTAATATCATTGGGAGTTAAGCCCTTCAGCCGATTGGTAAATTCTTCAAAGAAGCTTTTGCTTTCAGCAATCGTTTTAGATTTGAAGAGTACGACAGGTTTAATTGGTAGCCTATTCTTTTCAAATATTTTTCTTCTATATTGACTCAGAAGAATAGCAAGCAAAGATCTGTCGAATGGTGGTAGATCTGCTTGAAGTACCTTCACCTCTTTGGAGTATCCATCCTTCCTAAATTCTTTGAGAGGGTAATCAAAGAGAAGTCTAGGTTTATATTTTTCCGCCAAGAAGGTATCTTGAAGGTCTACCGTAGCTGTGTATTCTAAAAGAATATTTTCAGGATTTGCTTTGAAAATTTTCTCAACAGTTCCCTCCCAGCTTATAACTTCAAATAGTTCATCTTGAGATAAATTCTTTGTACCCTTTTTTGTTTCTGAGTTAATGTGATGAGCTTCATCAGAAATTAGAACTATCTTAGTATTTTCAAAATCATCATAAGTTAAGGAATTTTCTTTTGGGTTATTCAGGGTCATATGAAGACCTTGAATAGTTGAAAAAACCAAATTTATATCATCTGGATTTGATGACTGAAAATTTTCAACCTCATTTATTTTTATTCGTTTGTCGTTTAGAGATACTGATTCAGCAAATAGGAACTTAGATGAAATGGAGTTAAGAAAGTTTTCTCTAGTTTTATCAATAATGTTTGTGCTGTTTACAAAAAATAAAAAATTTCTATAACCTAATTTATAGAGATATAGAATTGTCCCAGCCATTATTAGAGTCTTACCGCTACCAGTAGCCATATGAAAAAGTAACTGATGATTCTGACGAGGCTTTCCATCAAAGCTTTCCTCAAAATAATTAACTAGATACTGGAAAGCCTTTTCTTGATATGGTCTTATCGGAAGCTTTGGATTTAGATTGCTTGAAAGCACGACTGGAAGAGGCGTGTTTTCTATTTTTCTCTTTCCCAACTCCTCAATCAATAATTGGAATAACGGTTTGATATCACTCATTTGTTTAAGCCGAAAAATTCGGTATTAAGCTTTTTGTCTTCCTGACTTACTTTAAAGGATTGATCTTCTATTTCAGATAGGGGGACATAGAGCATATTCTTATCAAGAACCTCTATGAGAAACTTTTTTTGATCTTCAAATTGGAGTTTTTCAAATTGATCTATATTTTGATCAAAATTTTGTGGAATTATTTTGTAAGAAATAAAGGCTTTTTCTTGAATTTCATTCCAGATACCAATGAGTTCTTTTGTAGATGTGCTTAGTATGATTTTTTCAACATAGATCTCATTAAGCTTTAATAGCTCACACGCTATGAAACTTCCACCTCTATCCCACTCAAGATTTTTGGAAACCCCAGTTTGATCACCTGAGACTACATTTTTTAATCTTTCAAGAGCATCATTCTTACCGTAATCCAATTGCTCAATACCAATGTAGCGTCTTCCCATCTTATGGGCTACAGCAGCAGTCGTTCCACTTCCAAGATGAAAGTCTAAAACTGTATCGCCTTCAGTAGAGCCAAGCTCTATGATTCTGTGTATAAACTTTTCAGGTTTTTTACCCTTCCGTAGGGTAACTCCACCTTCATTGTGAATATCGTTGGGTAAAACATCATCCCAGATATCTGAAATCATTTCACCGAAAACATCTTTACCATCAACTTGAATCAGCCTATCTTTAAAGAAGAGAATGGCGTCACCCTTGTAAAGGTAGTAGGTTGATTTACCTTCTCTTTCTAAGATGTATGTTTTAGTGTTGTCTTCCTTTGAAATTTTCTTAAGTTGTTTTATTTTATCCGACACGCTACTTTCGTCTAGACCAGCAAAACGAATAATTTTCTCTTTGTTTTCGAAATAAAACTTCTCAAGCTCAAGCTCGTAAGACTCTCCGAAATGTTTTTTTATTTGAGATTTTTTCATTCCCAAGTGTTCTGAGAATGCTTCTAGAGCAGGTATGTATTCCCAGTTCTCCGGATTAGAGTCGATATTTTTGATGTAATTGTTATATCGTGTATCCCTATCTTTTTCCCTATAAGTTTTATTGGGTTTCCATTGGTTAGAATTCTTGGAATAAATTAGAAGGAACTCAGAAACATTGACAACACCTGGATTAATTACTTTGGCTCCTGATACGGAGCTTCTTTTTACGGTAACAATATTTTTTTGATTTTCTTGACCGAAAATTTCATTCATTAAAACAATCAAGTGTCCAATTTCATTCTGATCAATAGAAATAAAAATTGATCCATCTTCCCTCAAAAGCTCTTTGGCTACTGACAATCTATTTTTCATAAATGTCAGCCAAGTTGATTGATTAAAGCTATCGTTGTAGCCGAACCCATCGTTACCAGTATTGTAGGGGGGGTCGATGTAAATAAGTTTGATGCTCTTTTTAAGTTTTTTATTCAGAGTATGAAGGACTAATAAATTATTTCCTCTGATTAGTAAATTGTCTGAGTCTGAAATCGAGGTAACTTTTTCTTCACCATTTTCAGAAAATTTACGAAAATGACTTAACACCTTAGGCGATAGGAGGCGATCAATTTGATCGGGGGCTAAGGTTTCATTCCAAAAGATTTCAGTTCGCTTAGCATCTTCTTTTGACTGTCCACCTTCCAAAACACAGTCTTTATAAGCCCAAGACAGAACTACGCTCTCTGATTTAGATATAAATCCTGATTCATCGGTTAATCCGATTTTGTTATTAAATTCGGTATAGCTATCGGGTAGGAACTGCTTATTGCTAATAAAACGCTGAAATTTAATCTTGTCAAAAACAAGTGTTGTGTCGACCTTTTGAAAGAAGGTATTTTTGATTTCTTCATTATTTAAAAGAAGCTTTAAAAAAATCGGATCAAGAGAAAGGGCTGCTTCTACGATTACATTTTTTAGCAAATGTCCGTCTGATACATATCTTTCTTCTTTCGAAAGTATGTCAATTAAGTTATCTAATATATTTTTCATTTAACCCATTTTTATTTTTTTTACTGATTTTTACCAGTGTAAGGTATGGGGGTCGTAAAGAGCGTTACAGCGAGTCGAACGAGCGTAAATTACGCCTCAAGACAAGTCTTACGAAATAAGACCTAAGTCATTGATTTCGCTTTACTTTAATTCAAGTAATAAGTAAAATATCCATATAAATCATACACTTAGGAGGATTTATGGGAATTTACGGCTATGTGAGGGTCAGCACTCTTCAACAAGCAAATGAAGGCGAGAGTCTAGACACTCAGCTTAGACAAATTCAGTCTTACTCGGTACTAAAGGGGTACGACATTCCTCTAGAGAATTACATCACCGAAAGGGGTGTTAGCGGAAGCCTAGAGTTTGAGAAGCGTCCTGAAGGCGGAAAACTCTTTGAGCAGCTTGTTTCAGGGGATGTATTGATTTTTTCCAAGCTAGATAGAGCCTTTAGGAATACCCGAAACGCTTTAAACACTCTCCACGAGTTAAAACTAAGAGGCGTATCTGTTCATTTCATAGATTTAGGTGGTGATGTAACTAATGACGGAATCGGATCCGTGATCTTTACGATCCTTTCAGCCTTCGCTACCTTTGAGCGTGAGCGTATAGCGACTCGTATTCGGGAGGTTAAGCAGGTTCAAAAGTGTGATGGAAAGTTTTTAGGTGGATTCACTAGGTTTGGCTATAAGGTAGAAGACGCTCGCTTAATCCCAAAACCTGAAGAGCAATTGATCATTAGGGAAATGAAAGATATGAAAAGGCGAGGTATGAGCTTAAGAAGGATCTCAGCTTGGCTTAATAAAGCTCACGGAGTCCAAATGTCCCACTCAACCGTATCGACATTTATCTAGAGGAGAAAATGAACCTAACCCCCTATACGAAAAAGATTGAGATAGACGCTGGCTATAAAGGCTTTTATAAGCTCGGAATTGAGAAATTCACTGTGATAGTGAACGAGAATGGAATAAAACTGACGGTAGACAACAGGACTGGAGTTCCAAATGGAACTGGGGAGCTAAAGGAGCTATTTAAGCCCACCCTCGGTATGTATCAAGCTAAAAAAATAGCCGAACAGATGAATGAAATAACCTATGAAGAGGCTATTAATTAGGGATTTGTGCTTACTGGCGTTGTTAGGGTCAATTAGTGAGCTTAGGAGCAAAGCGATCAATCAAGGATACAAATAGCTGTTCAGCTTCCTCGAAAGTTTTGAATTCAACCCCACCTTTTGAAAGACCAATTTCCTCGTCTTTTTCAAGATGCTCTCTAAGTTCTGAAATATGAACAAAATTATCAATAGCCGTTTCAGGGGCGAAGACTTGGTAGCGAACGGTATCAACATCCCTATCGTGATAAATGATGCTAATTAAAGCAAATACATCGTCTTTTAGCCGATACGATATATACCTATCGAAAGCAACTAACCCATTTTTTTGTGCTCCACCAGTCTTAGCTCCACCAGATTTAGATAGCAAAGAATGTGGTTTGAAGCGTTTCGTACCTTCCGATAACTGCTTGGCTGTTGTTGGAGATAAGTCATATATGTCTAATAAGCGACGACCTAATTTTTCCATCTTGTTACAAACTTCTTTTTCTAGCTTTCTAACCAAGCTAGATTTAACTGGTTTTGGCGGAGGTGGCGGTGGACGCTTTTCTAGTTCGGAGTTGACGAGATCAAGTAGATCAAACACTTCATTTCTAGTAGCTTTCTCCTTCATATCAACTAGCTGTGAGTATGAAAAAGCAATTACTTGCTCAGGAGTGTAAGGATTCTTAAATTTACCCATTGATTTTAAAAAATATTGATAAAGAATAAGATAACAATAACCGAAAAAATACGTAATTAGAATAGTGGTAATGGCTTTAAGAAAAATAACTAAATCTGACCCAAACAAGACCCTTCACATTTACACAAGGGTCTCTACTGCTGCTCAAGCAGATAAAGGGACTTCGCTTGATACCCAACTTCAATGGGGTATTAAAAGAGCGAAACAGCTTAAATTTGGATATAAACATTGGGATGAAGGCGGAAAGAGTTCACACCACGAAGATATACAAGGTCGCCCAGTTTTATTTGAGCTTTTTCAGGGAATAAAAGCTGGAGATATAAAGCACTTATGGATATACGATCAGTCACGACTATCAAGAAATGATCAGGTAGCTTCGCTGTTCCGTTACGAGTGTAATAAACAAGGTGTGACGCTTTATACGAAAGATGGTCAATTAGACTTGTCAAATCCATCGGATATGTTTCTAAAACAAATCTTTGATGCTGTTGCTGGATTGGATAATGCTACTAGAGCAGAAAGAACTCGATTAGGAAAATTAAATCGAGTGGCTCAAGGATTTTGGAGTGGAGGTCCACCACCTTTTGGATATAAGCTGGTTGCTAAAAAATTAGTGCTAGAAAAAAGCGAATCAGCTTGGGTTAAAAAGATATTCACTATGTCTGTAAAGGGCGTAAGCACAGTAGAGATCAAAAAAACTCTTGATTCAAAAGGCGTGATTCCAAGAAGGGGTAGGGGTCTTTGGACTTTAGGTTCAATACAGGCTTTACTTAAAAACACACATTACAAAGGCTCTTATAGCTACCAAGATAAAAAAAGTAAAAAGAAAATAGAAATCAAATGTCCAGCAATCGTTGATGAAACAACTTGGATGGCTGTTCAAAAAATCAAGACCAGAAAAACAAGTCGTGTATCTCAGCAAAACAGAACAAGCCACTTTTACTTGTTAAGAGATTTAATGGTGTGTGGACATTGTGGACGATTTATGTCGGGTAGACGGAATGTAAATAAAAATGAAGCCCTTTATTACTGTCCAAATAAAGAGCGTAATTGGGTAAATGAAGGTGGGACAAAAACCCCTTGGAAAAGAGGCGAAGGTTGTGGAATGGAAAGGTCACTTAACATTCCCGAAACGGATCAACTTGTATTTCAAACTGTTACAGACATTCATAAAGAATCAAGCACGCTCAAAGAAGAGGTTAAATGGAAGATTCTTAAAGAGAACAATGCTCCTTTAGCTAAAACTGAGGAAGATATAAAGTTGCTTGAGAGAACGCTAAAAAAACAACATAAAGAATTGGATAACGCTAAGCAAGCTCAAGCCGATTTAGTTCTCAGCCATCACTCAGGTGAAATCAAGGCTGATATCTATAAAAGAGCGTTTCAGAACTCAAAAGATAGGGTTAATGAGCTTGAAATATTGATAGCCAATACACAGCTTCAACTCAAAGGAAATGTAGATAACAAAAAGTGGGTTGATTGGGTAAGGCTATATGGTCAGCAAATTAACAATAAAAAAGAGCTTTCGGACGAAGAAAAGAAGACTTACTTGGCTGGATTGATAGAAACGATCTCTGTTAAGTACATTAAGGATCAGGGTGAGCACGAGCTAACAATCCAATTTAATTTACCAATTGTTAAAGACTCGGTGAAATGGAATGACCCCGAAAACAGGCGAAAAGGCTATAAGGTAATAAAGGGTAAAAGAACGACTACGGTTCAGGTCAAAAAAAAGATCCTCGCTGGACAAAGGTGACCCCCGAACGGAAAAACTCCGTTACGGTCGAGTAAATCTTCATTTTTCAAGTTGACTTCTCAAACAAGTTGTGGATAAATTTAGATAGATAAATCAGGGCTTTACGAAACCCCCGCCTTAATTTTGTGTTCAAATATCTTTTGTAAAAGAGGATATTTGTTGCAATTCATGTTTCCCCAAAATGTTCTATCGAAATCTCGCTGGCTTGCATTGGTTTTTGCAGGCTGCCTTTCAGCATGCGCAGTCGGGCCAGATTTCAAGCAGCCTGAGGCTCCCAAGACCACTTCTTACACAGAAACTACTTTATCTAAAAAGCTCACCACCGCTCTTGGCGTACCTGGCGGAACGGAACAGGAGTTTATTGAAGGCGCTGATATTGAAGCTGGATGGTGGGAGCTGTATAAATCTCCCGAGCTCGATGCGCTCATTAAAAAGGCCCTACAGCAAAATCCAAATTTAGGCGCTGCTGATGCCGCATTGCGTGCCGCTCAGGAGAATGTAAGTGCACAGGTTGGTGGCCAATATTTCCCAGCTATTAGTGCTGGAGGTGGCTTTACACGGCAGCTTGAGCCCTCGGCAATCTATGGCCTTCCGTATGGCTCAGATACATATAACTTATATAACGCCTCAGTAAATGTCACTTATAAGCTGGATGTGTTTGGCGGGGCGCGTCGTGCGGTTGAGGGTGCTAGAGCACAAGCTGAAGTGGCGCAGTTCCAACTAGAGGGTGCATATCTATCCTTAACATCCAATGTTGTTACTGGTGCCATTCAGGAGGCTGCGCTCAGAGAGCAGATGCAGGCTACCGGAGAAATCTTGAAAGCCCAAACCAATTTGGCAGAGGTCACTGAAAAGCAGTTGGCGATTGGTACTGTTTCAAAGGTTGACGTTACTTCACAGCGAACTTTGGTTTCCAATTCTCAAGTTGATCTATTCAATTACGAGAGAAACTTAGCTTTTGCGCGCAATCAGTTAGCCGTCCTCACTGGTGAAGTGCCAAGTAACGCTAGCATTACCAAGTTTGATTTAAGCAAATTACACTTACCGGAAAAATTGCCACTCTCGGTGCCATCAAACTTAATCCGTCAGCGCCCAGATGTACGTGCCGCAGAAGCTCAACTCAAGGCGCAGAATGCTTTTGTGGGTGTTGCCACTGCCAACTTATTGCCGCAATTCAACATCACCGGTTCAATTGGCTCGGCCGCTCTAACGGCTGCGAATTTGTTTGGCCCAAATTCTTCTTTATGGTCTATCGGCGGCGGTATATTGCAACCCCTATTCCAAGGCGGTCAGTTATTAGCCCAACGTCGTGGAGCAATTGCCAATTATGAGCAGGCAGCTTTTCAGTATCAAGCTACCGTGCTTAAGGCCTTTCAGGAAGTTGCTAATGCGCTCCGAGCCTTAGAGACTGGTGCCCAAGCCTTAAAAGCAGCATCGGATGCTGAGCGTTATGCCTACGAAACCTTGGACTTAGTTCAGCAGCAATATAAGTTGGGTACAGCCAGCTATCTCGCAGTTTTGTATTACCAAAATCAATATCAACTTGCTAAGGTCAAATCAGTCTCGGCTCAAGCGACTCGATTTTCTGATACAGCAGCTTTATTTGTAGCATTAGGTGGCGGTTGGTGGAATCGTACTGGCCCTGCTTTTCAACCAAAAGACATAGCGAACAAAGATCAAAATGAAACTTCTGGAAACAATTAAGACTAAGGCCATGACTGCAGCATGTGCAGTGTGGGCCTGGATGCTCGCCAAGGCGGAAGCGTGGAAGCTGCGCGAGAAGTGCATCGCTTTTTGGGAAAAAGCAAAAGCCTTCTGGGCTCGACTTGACCAAAAGTGGCGCAATACTAAAGCCCATGAAAAGCTAATGGCTATGGAGCCTTTGCAGCGTCGCATGATCATCATGTTATGTGGAGTGTTTTTGTTGCTTGGTCTGATCTTTGCTTTCAATCAGTTCAAGACTTTCATGATTAAGCATTTTATTTCAGGCATGGGTTTGCCACCTGCAACCGTTTCAACCATGGTGATTGCTGCTGAACCATGGCAACCAAAGCTAACGAGTGTTGGAAATGTTCGCGCTTTTAGGGGTGTTGATCTCAGTACTGAGATTGGTGGCTTAGTACTAACCGTGCCGATTAAGTCTGGCATGGATGTCAAAGAGGGCGATCTACTCATCAAGCTGAATGATGCTTCTGATGTAGCCCAATTAAATTCATTGAAAGCCATGGCAGATCTTGCTCAAGTCATTAATGAGCGTGATAAACAGCAGCTAGCGATTCAGGCGATTAGTAAGAATGTATTTGATACCAGTAAAGCCGATGCCAAATCTAAGCAAGCACAAGTAGAGGCCCAAATCGCTTTGGTAGCCAAGAAGAATCTCAAAGCACCATTTAGTGGGCGTGTGGGTATCGTTTCAATTAACCCAGGACAGTTCGTTAATCCCGGGGATAAGTTGCTGACTTTGCAAACCCTCGACCCTATTTTTGTTGATTTTAATTTGCCACAAAGTAATGCAGAGCAAATTCAAGTAGGCCAAGAAATTGTTGTCACTACTGACGCATTTAAGGATGCGAGATTCACTGGCAAGATCACCGCGGTAAGTCCTAAGGTCGATACCAATACGCGCAATATTCAGGTTGAGGCACAAATTGCTAATCCTGATAAGAAGATTTTGCCTGGCATGTTTGCCAATGTGAATATCAAACTTGGTGATGAAGTGAAGTTATTAACCTTGCCACAAACTGCTGTGACCTATAACCCTTATGGCTCCACAGTATTTGTTGCCAAACCTACTGGCAAGAAAGATAAACAAGGTAATCCTGCCTTAGAGGCTCAGCAAGTCTTTGTTACTACTGGCTCTGCTCGTGGCGATCAGGTCTCAATTCTAAAAGGTGTTGATGAAGGTGCAACGGTTGTGACCAGCGGTCAGTTGAAGCTAAAGAATGGTACGCCGCTCATTATTAACAATAAGGTGCAGCCATCAAACTCACCAGATCCTAAGCCGCAGGAATAAGCATTAGATGAATTGGACTGACATATTCATCCGCAGACCAGTGTTATCACTGGTAGTGAGCGCACTCGTATTGGTGTTTGGCTTGAAAGCTCTAGGTTCTTTGCCGGTGAATCAGTATCCCCAAACGCAGAATGCGATTGTGACGATCACAACTGCATACTACGGAGCAGATCCTGAAACTATTGCTGGCTTTATTACTCAGCCGCTAGAAGCTTCGGTTGCTCAGGCACAGGGCATTGATTACTTGTCATCTACTAGTGTGAGCGGCGTTTCAACCATAATTGCTACTTTGAAGTTGAACTACGACTCCAATGCGGCACTTACGCAAATCCAAACCCAAATCAGCGCTGTTAAGAATCAACTACCACCACAGGCTCAGCAGCCCGTATTGACTGTGCAGGTGGGTCAGTCCACTGCAGCTATGTATATGGGTTTTTATAGTGACGATATTCCCAATAATGCAATCACTGATTATTTGCTGAGGGTGGTTAAGCCTAAGTTGGATTCGGTTGAAGGTGTGCAGAACGCCGAAATTACTGGCGGTAGGAAATTTGCCTTACGCGCTTGGTTAGATCGCGAAAAGATGGCCGGACTTGGTGTTGGTGCGGATGATGTCTATAGCGCAATGTCTGCTAATAACTATTTATCAGCGGTAGGTAGCACTAAGGGTGACATGGTCGCAGTCGACTTGGTTGCTGGTACTGACTTACATACCTTAGATGAGTTCCGCAAGCTGGTTATTAAAAAAGACGGCGTGAATATTGTTTACCTAGACCAAGTAGCCATAGTCACTTTGGGCTCTGAGGACTACAACACTAATGTGGCGTTTAGTGGCAAGAAATCTGTCTTTATTGCGATTAAGGTAGCCCCTCAAGCTAATCTCTTGGATGTTGCTCAGCGCGTGCGAGATGCGGTTCCTGATATTCAAAAGCAACTGCCGGTTGGGATGACTGGCAAGGTTGTTTATGACTCAACCATGTTTATTACCAGCTCTATTGAAGAAGTAGTGTCGACCTTATTGGAAGCCCTCTTGATTGTGACCGTAGTGATCTACTTATTCTTGGGTAGTTATCGTGCTGTTGCGGTTCCGGTGATTGCAATGCCCCTTTCGCTCATCGGCACTTTCTTCTTAATGCAGGTCTTGGGCTATTCGATTAATCTTCTCACTCTATTGGCATTAGTTTTGGCGATTGGATTGGTAGTAGATGACGCCATTATTGTGGTGGAGAATGTCGATCGTCACATGAAAGAAGGCAAGTCGCCGCTTGAGGCCTCTTTAATTGCTGCGCGTGAATTGGGCGGACCGATTCTAGCGATGACGGTGGTATTGATTGCGGTGTATATCCCCATTGGCTTCCAGGGTGGTTTAACGGGCGCGCTCTTTACCGAGTTTGCATTTACTCTGGCAAGTGCGGTTGCAGTCTCTGGTTTAATTGCTTTAACGCTATCGCCAATGATGTGCTCTCGGATCTTTACTGAAGAGCAAGAAGCGTCTCCGTTTGTTCAGAAAATAGATCGCATCTTTGATAAGGTGCATCACGGCTATCAAAGTACCTTGCGCAGTCTTCTCAGTACATGGCAGGTCATCATTGTGATGGGAGCTATTCTTTTAGGCGGTGTCGCTTACCTATATGCAACGGCTCGCGCTGAATTGGCCCCCACTGAAGACCAAGGCATTGTCTTGATGCAAGCTTCTGGACCGCCTAATAGTACGGTCAATCAGATGCAGACTTATGCTGATCAGATCTATCAAATTTCTAGTACAGAACCTGAATATGAACAAATGTTCCAGATCACCAGCCCAACCAGTAGTTTTGGTGGTGTTCTCTTAAAAGATTGGAATCAGCGCAGTCGTAATGCCACCAAATTTCAAGAAGATATGCAGAACAAGTGGAATACGATTGCCGGTGCTCGTGTTGCTGCTTTCCAGTTCCCAGCCTTGCCTGGTGCGCAGGGTCTGCCAGTCCAGGTAGTCATTACGACTACTGAGTCCTATGAACAGCTTAATGAGGTTTCTCAAGCGGTGTTAGACAAAGCGCGACGTAGTGGTAATTTCTTCTTTGTTGATTCTGATCTCAAGATCGATAAGCCTCAGGACGTATTGGTAATTGATAGAGAAAAAGTGGCTGCTTTGGGGATGACGCAGCAACAAGTTGGCGCCGCCTTATCGGCAGCTCTGGGTGGCGGCTATGTCAATTACTTCTCAGTATCGGGGCGCTCCTACAAAGTCATCCCGCAAGTAAAGCAAATGGATCGACTTAATCCTGAGCAGATTTTGGATTACTACATTCGCACACCAAGTGGTGCCATGATTCAGGCGCGCACCATTGCATCGATCAAACAAAAGGTAGTTCCTCAATCAATTAATCACTTTCAGCAACTGAATTCAGCCACCATCTCTGGTGTGAGTACACCATTTATTTCTCAAGCTGATTTACTAGAGTACATGCGTCAGGCCTTAAAAGAGGTTGCACCTAGCGGATACAGCATGGATTACGCAGGCCCTTCACGTCAATTTATGGCGGAGTCTGGCGGCTTCTTGGTGACAATGTTCTTCGCAATTTTGATCGTATTCTTAGTGCTGGCCGCTCAATTTGAAAGCTTCCGCGATCCGATTGTGATTCTAGTTTCAGTGCCGCTGGCTTTGTTTGGCGCATTAATCTTTATTAATCTTGGTTTTACAACGCTCAACGTTTATACGCAAGTGGGCTTAGTAACGCTCATGGGGCTTATTAGTAAACACGGGATTTTGATCGTGGAATTTGCCAATGAATTACAGGCCACTGGACTTAGCAAACTCGATGCAATTATTGAGGCAAGCAGCGTTCGTCTCAGACCAATTCTGATGACGACGGCTGCAATGGTTTTGGGTGTGGTGCCGCTGGTGATTGCATCAGGTGCGGGTGCTGCCGGGCGTCAATCAATGGGCATCGTCATTTTTACAGGCCTGTCAATTGGCACGCTCTTTACATTATTTGTTGTACCTGCCATGTATCTCTTCATAGGGGCAGATCATCATGCGAAGAAATTTATCCAGCAGTAAGTAAGGTAATGGTTTTGGCTGAAAAATAAAAAAGGATGAATATCTGTTCATCCTTTTTAATCAGCAATATTGCTAAATATTGCTGATATTACTTAACGATGTTCAGTTCTTTTTCGGCAATCTCACTGTATTTAGTTTCATTTTCTAAGCGTTTTATCCAAGTAGCGACATTCTTGAGATCAGCACGTGGCCCCGTTTTTTCGGAGAAGGCTTCATGCAGAAGATTCCAGCGACCTACGCAAAGTGCTAGCGCAATATCGCCAATATGAAATTGATTCCCTGAGCAGTATTTTTGGTTAGCTAAGGTCTGGTCCAGAAGGCTAAGTAAATTATTGGTATCTTGATATGACTTGCGAATCGCATCGTAATTGCGCTCTGCTTCAGGTATGCGAGTTAGCCCTAAGAACGGGGTACGCAGTGCCGGCCACATCGTGCCTACTTGCCAATCTAGCCACTTTTCAGAGCCGTACTGACTGGCAATATCGTCAGGAAAGTGTTTTTGCTTATCGTACTGGCGCGCTAGGTAACGCATGATGGTGTTTGATTCCCAAAGGGTGAGATCGCCATCTTTTAGGGTTGGCACAAGGCCATTAGGGTTGAGCTCTAAAAACTCGGGAGTGCGATTAAGGCCAAAGTGAAGGCCTGCATCAATGCGCTCAAAGTCCTTGCCTTCCTCGAGGCCTAACTCAGAAAGGCACCATAAAACTTTTTGCACGTTGATGGAACTTTTTCTACCCCACAAACGCATCATATTATTTCCTTCGTTTTAAGGCGAGTTAAACAGTTTTGATTTCGGCCACTTCCAGCCCCATGAATTTACTGCGCGCAAAAATCAATGGCTCAAGGGCGGGGTTGTTTTTTAAGCCTAAGACTTTTGCAACGATGATGTTATGGTCGCCGCCTACATGAACGGAGACCGTTTCGCATTCATAGTAAGTAACGCAACCGTTGATCTGCTCAAGCCCGTTGCCGGTAGTTTGGTGAGAGATGCTATCAAATTGGTGCTCTTTTACTTTGGCAAAGTGCATTGCTAAGTCTTCTTGAGAGCGTTCAAGTACATGAATCAGTTGCTTGTGGCCTACTTCAAAATGCGGCATTAGGCGAGAATGTTTATTTAGGCTCCACAAAATGAGTGGCGGCTCTAAAGAGACGGTATTAAATGAGCTAATCGTGATGCCGTGGGCTTGTCCATCAGCATCTAGGCAGGTGATGACTGTAACCCCAGTTGCAAACGATGCAAATCCAGTGCGGAGTTCTTGCGAGGTAAACGGGGCCATCAATCTTTTGCTTATTTAGCGTCAGCTTTTTTTTCAGACGCAATCGTTGTGCCTGGAATTGGAGTTAACACCTCATTCTCTGCCGCTTTTACGCATTTGAAGCGATATTCAGTGCCCGCCTTGGATAGGAAGCTAGCCCCTTCGTAAAAGTCACCTTTACAGGTCTTGGTTGCAAAGTCCATTACCTCTTGAGGATCGGCGCTAGAGCTGATGAGGCGCATATTCCCCATGGACATATGAATCTGCGTGGAATAGCAGCCAGAGAGCAGTGAGCCAGAAAGTGCGGTTAATAGTAGAATTTTTTTCATGGAAACCTCCATAATCAACAATGCTCGTTAGGATAAACCCTTTGGGGATTTGTTGTGGGGAATTACTCCGCTTGAAAAG
>CAIMOW010000005.1 GCA_903843235.1 uncultured beta proteobacterium
GCCAATGCACTTTTTACAAAGTGTGTATTAAGAGATAGAAAATTGGCTGGGCTGCTATGAAGATTCGTAAAGTTACATCGCCCACCTCCGCTGATACGTATTTTTTCACCTAATATCTCAGCGTGATCTAGTAGCAATACTTTTTTACCGAGTTGACCTGCAACACCAGCACAAAATAAACCAGCAGCTCCGCCACCAATAATGACGGCATCCCAAATTTTGCTCATAGTTTATTTAAAGCGCTCAATGATTTCAGTAGGAATGTTGAGCTTTTCCATATGCATGCGGGTGTAGGCCTGTCTAAAGTTCTTTGTCATGGAGATCATGACGGACGCAGTCCAAGCAAATGCAAACATGCCAGAGAAGGCAATAATGATGGCTAGCATTTTCCAGCCAGGCGGCAAAATATCATCCATAAATCCCATTGCCGTATAAGTACTGCCCGCAAACAAAATACTTTCACTCAAAACTGGGAGCAATTTAAAAGCCCACAGGGAGATACCCCAAATAAAGATCTCAGCAATGTGCGTCAGAAATAAACACAGAATGCTGATGTAAAAAACAAAAGCGACTGAAGAATGCTTATGTTCAGAAAGATACAAAAACGATTTAACCTCGTAGCGCTTAGCAATCTGCAATAAGGCGGCTCCATGCACCAGCATGACCAGCAGCAAAATAGCGATTCCCAGTGCATACCCAGGAAGATCTAATTGGGTAATGAGAGTGGAGGCTTGAGGCGTCGTCATGATCAGCCCATTTTACAGATGATCAAGCCAATTGGTAGCAGTCAACAATCACTTTCCAAGCCTCTTCTGCAGTATGAACAAAATGTATTAAGTCCACACTTGACTTATCAATCACACCGAATTCAATCATCTTTTGTAAATTCAGGACCTCAGACCAAAACCCATCATCAACCAAGATCACCGGCAAGATTGACACCTTCCCAGTCTGCATTAGCGTTAATACTTCGAATAGCTCATCAAAGGAGCCAAAGCCTCCCGGATAAGCCACAATCGCCCTTGCTCTGAGCATAAATTGCATTTTGCGCAAGGCAAAGTAATGGAAACGAAATGCTAAACCATCGGTAATATATGGATTTGGATGCTGCTCCCGAGGAAGACTGATATTAAATCCAATAGTTTGATCACCTGCCTCATATGCACCACGGTTAGCCGCCTCCATAATGCCGGGACCACCACCAGTACAAATATGAAGCTTACTTCTTGCTTCTAATTGTGTGGTGTTATAAGCAGCCACCAGTTTCCCGAATTCACGAGCAGACTCATAATATTTACTATGCAGAACAGCCCTTTTTGCCTCTGTTATTTCCGCAGATGTCTTAGCCTCTTTCTCCATCCTTAAGGCCTGCTCATAACTTACATAGCGGGCAGAACCAAAAACAGTAATTGTGTGATCAATCCCCCGCTCGCGGAGCAAAATATCAGGCTTTAATAGCTCCAATTCGAAGCGGATACCCAAGGTTTCACGTCGTGCCAAAAATGCAGGGTCATCAAATGCAAATTTTGAGGAGTCCTCCGAGGTTTTCTCAGAAATATCACCCTTATTTAGATTCAAAAAATCAGAAATCGTTTGAGCATTATTAACGGGGAGCTTTGGGCTCATATCACTACCTTAAATGGAAATAGAACTCCATCTTACCTCTTGGTGCCTCAGTATTACTACCTAGAAACTGCTATCACTTACACATCTCAGCTTTATTGGGAGCCAATTGGGATTTACTGAGACCAAAACACAGGTTAAGATTATTGCAATTTCAACAAAACCAAAGGAAAAATAATGAGCAACCGTTCAATCATCATCATGGTGCTAGTCTTAGTAGGTGCCACAGCCTATCTACTCTTTAAGAGCGATGGCAACATTGATATGGGCGGTGAAAAACATGGTGCTGAAGCTACTCATGTTGAAGAAGCTAAAAAAGATGCGCCAGCCACTGCTCCGGCAGCACCTGCAGTAGCTCCAGCTGCCGACGTTAAGAAATAATCTTACTAACATCGAAAAAACCGCGGTCAACCGCGGTTTTTTTATATCATCTCATAATGAAATATATTTTTAGCATCTGCCTCCTTCTCCTTTCTCCATTCGCTAATAGCCAATTCCCTAAAGCCATGAATCTATCTGATAAAGCCATGCTTCAATCCTTTGCACCAACCGGCACAATACGAGTCGGCATTAACCTGGGAAATCCTGTTCTAGCGGGAACTGATGCAATCACTCAAAAGCCAAAAGGCGTGACGATTGATATTGCTACTGAGATTGGAAAGCGAACAGGTTTACCGGTCCAGCTGATTCCTTTTAAAAGCGCAGGTGCAACAGTGGATGCGATTAAGACTGGCAATATTGATTTAGTTTTTGTCGCCATTGACCCAGTTAGGGGCGAAGATATTAGCTACACACCACCCTACATCCAAATCGAAGGTGCTTATATGGTCAAAGCATCATCCACCATTACAAGCAATGCAGAGGTAGATGTGGCTGGGAATGAAATTGTGGTCGGCAAAGGTAGTGCTTATGACCTCTATCTCACACGTGAAATAAAACATGCCGTTCTCCTGCACGCCCCTAGCTCACAAGCAGTGGTGGACGACTTCATGGGCGGACAAGGCAATGTCGCAGCCGGAGTAAAACAACAACTCGAGAGCGATGCGGCTCGCTATACTGGCTTACGAATGTTACCTGGACGGTTTATGGTGATTAACCAAGCCATCGGCATCCCTAAAGCCAGGCCAGCATATGAAAAGACCAGCGCGTATTTAAGTGCCATCATCACTGAGTTAAAAGCTTCTCGATTTGTGGCGGATGCAATGAAACGTCACGATATCCAAGGTGCCAAGGTAGCTGAATAGAATCTTCAGCACTCAAAAGCTTGTCGGCGTTCTGGAACCTGGACATCAGCCCAACCCAGCTCATCCCGAATACTTGCAGCAAATGTAGCTGCTGCTTTAGACTCTCCATGAACAACAAATGTTGATTTGGGCGCCCTCTTAAATCCTCTTAGCCATTCAAGTAAGCCTGCCTTATCGGCATGCGCTGACAAGCCCCCAATAGTATGAATGGAAGCTTTCACTAGAACCTCATCGCCAAATAAGCGAACCATGGGAACCTTATCTACCAAGCGTCGCCCAAGACTTCCGTAGGCCTGAAAGCCGGTGATGATGATGGCATTTTGAGCATGGGGAAGATTATTAGCCAAGTGATGAACAATTCGGCCAGCATCGCACATGCCACTTGCCGAAATAATAATGGCGCCGCCCTTAATCTTATTGAGTGATTTGGATTCTTCTACGTCAGCAATAAAGCGCAGGCTGACTGCCTCAGGATTATCCTTAAACCACTCAAAGGTCGCTTGTGATTGCTGATCGAGTTGAGAAAAAAAATGTTCGGTGAGATGCGTAGCCGCCGTTGCCATGGGTGAATCTACCCAAATACTTAAATGCGGTAACAAACCTTTTCGGACTAAATCAATCAGTAGGAACAAAACTTCTTGGGTTCGTCCAACGGCAAAAGCTGGGATAACCACATTTCCATGCCCACGCATCGTAGATGAAATTACTTCAACTAGCTCATCTTCAGTCTCTTGTAAGCTGCGATGCAGACGATCTCCATAAGTCGATTCAATCAGCAAAACATCAGCTTCACTAATCACCGCTGGATCAGGCATTAAAACTCTACCCTTCATACCAATATCGCCAGAGAATACGCAACGCTTTACAGGCGAGTCGATTTCCTGAACATCCAAAATAGCAATAGCTGATCCAAGAATATGCCCCGCATTACGAAACTCCAGTTGCACACCATCACAGGGTTTAACAACTTGCCCATACTCAATGACCTCAAACTGGTTCAAAGTCATCTCCACCTCTTCCCTGCTATACAGCGCGACAGGCATATCGCCATGCCACTTACCTGCCTTCTGCTTACGCTCGGCCCGCTCAACATCTGCAAATTGCAAATACGCACTATCCGGTAGCAGAATTTTTAATAACTCAAAGGTAGCGCTAGTGCAATAGATTGGGCCAGTAAATCCCTGAGCGCAAAGACGTGGCAACAATCCACTATGGTCTATATGGGCATGGGTTAAGACGATAAAATCAATTTCTTTGGGAGAAAATGGTAATGGCTCAAGATTTTTTAGGCTAGCTTCATGACCACCTTGAAACATCCCATAATCAACAATAAAGCGTCTGTCATGACCACTAAGAGAAGCCTGAACAGAGTGTCGTGAACCCGTAACCTCCCCCGCTGCACCGAAAAATTGAATCTTCATGTTTAAAGCATACACCCCTTAAAATACTCTCACTACCTAAATAAAAGCGATAAATAGGGATGACACCATCAACCAAAGAGCCTGTTGAACTCGCGTCACTAACTCTCATTAAGCACTTAAAGCGACGTCCTTCAGAGCATAAGGGTGATGCTGGGAAAGTCGTCATCATTGGTGGCGCCCCCGGTATGGCGGGTGCGCTTGTACTTGCGGGTAATGCTGCATTACATTTGGGCGCTGGTTGGACCATCCTCGAAATGCTCGACCATTTATTTAATCAGGCACTCGTCGATCACCCAGAATTAATGGTGAGATCTGCTGGCAATCATGCAGCAGCACTCTTGATCAAAACCAATCCTGATCTCATTGCAATAGGGCCTGGTTTAGGGAGCTCCTCACTCGCCTATGAGTGGCTTCAAGCTAGCTTGGCACACCCCGATATTCCTTTAGTTCTGGATGCAGATGCACTCAACTTAATCGCTGAAAATGAAGAGCTCCTACTGGCGTTAAAAAAACGTAATCAACAATTTCCGGGGATGAGTGTCGTTACTCCACACCCTGGTGAGGCAGCCCGGCTTCTCAAAATTTCCAATGAGCAAGTTCAGAGTCAACGCTTAACTGCTTTAAAAAACTTAGTGCAATTGACTGATTCAATTGTGGTCCTCAAAGGTCAACATACATTGATTGCCTCTCCACAGAACCCTAGCGTTCAATGCAAGCAAGGCAATCCCGGAATGGGTACGGGTGGAATGGGTGACGTACTTACGGGGAGTATTGCTGCCATTGCTGCGCAGGGAATTAGGCATCAACTTGATTTATGGTCTTCAACCTGTGTAGCGGTTGAACTACATGCATCGGCAGCCGATAGCTTGGTCAATAAAGGGGTTGGTCCCATTGGGCTCACACCATCGGAGACTATTCTTGAAATGCGAAGCATGCTCAACCATCTTCTATAGGAAAACATGCACGCCAGTAATCTCGCTCTTCAACGCAAACGCTATTTATCCGGCATCCTCATGGCGGGCATTGGGTCCATTCTATTCTCTGGAAAAGCCATTTTGATTAAGCTCGCTTTCACTTACGGCACTAATGCAGAAACCCTCCTGGCGCTTCGAATGTTAATTGCTCTGCCTTTATTTTGGTCAATCTACTGGTGGCAATCACGTAAGAAAAAAATGTTGCCCATCAGTTGGTCAGACCGCGCAAAGGTTTTTCTCTTAGGATTTTTGGGTTACTTTCTTTCAAGCTATTTGGATTTTTTAGGCTTGCAATATATCTCTGTTGGTTTGGAGAGAATTGTTTTATATCTCACCCCAACCATTGTGTTGCTGATCTCGTATTTTGTTTTGCATAAGGCAATTTCACGTTTACAGTGGGTCGCCTTAATCGTTGGCTACCTTGGTATGCTCACTGTATTTATTCAAGATGCTAATTCTACTGGAAGTGCAGCATGGCTTGGAATGCTCTTGGTATTTGCCAGCGCCTGTATCTACGCCGCTTATATGATTGGCTCCGGAGAAATGGTGAGCCGCATTGGTAGCATTCGCTTGGTAGTCTATGCGAGTACATCCTCAGCATTCTTTAGCGCTGTACAAGCCTTGGTATACAACCCTACAGACATTCTGCAGCAGGCATCCCAAATCTATTGGCTTAGCCTTGTGAATGCTAGCGTCTGCACAGTCATTCCAATGCTGCTCATTATGATTGCCATTAATCGCATTGGCTCCCCACTCGTTGCACAAGCGGGTATTCTTGGTCCCGCCTCCACTATCTTCATGGGTTGGGCCGTTCTATCGGAACCCATCACCTGGTTACAAATCGGGGGTATGACTTTAGTGATGGGGGCTATGTGGTTATTGGTACGTAATGATGCCAATAAACAAAAACCACTAGAGTCTGTGAACCCTAATGGTTTTAGTGATAAAGACTTGCTTGGCTCCTAACCAAGCAAACAACAGTATTACTGCTGTGCCGCTTCAGCCTTTTTTGCCTTCTTCTTTGCTTTTTTCTCAGCCTTCTTCATTGCTTTCTTATCTTTCTTAGCCTGCTTCTGAGCCTTCTTCTCAGCAGCCTTATCTGGCTGAGCGGCAGGGGCAGCTGCAGGTGCAGCAACTGGTGCTGAGGCTGGCGCAGGATCGGCGGCCATGACTGAGATTGGAGATAGGCCAATTGTGGCGGATACCAGGGTGGCTAAGCTTAAGCGTACGAAACGAGAAATCATCAAATTCTCCAATTGGGTTTGTGGATAATTAAATAATACCCAACAATTTAGTAAAAATGCTTTTTTCAACAATTCAATTTGAGAGCTACCATGGCTAATTTCCCAAAAGACATCTATACCGAACCACAAGGCTACTCGCTTGATACGCTAAAAAACCTAGGTCCCCTGACCCGCATGGCTGGAGTTTGGGAAGGTTCGCGCGGGCTGGACGTTAAACCGAAGGCAGAAGGCCCTAAAAAGCAGGCCTATATTGAGCATATTGAACTGCAACCGATTGATCCCCAAACCAATGGTCCACAATTACTTTACGGCTTGAGATACCACGCACATATCACCAAGCCAGATCAAGTAAAGACTTACCATGATCAAGTTGGCTACTGGCTATGGGAGCCAGCAACTGAAACCATTACCCATACCCTCACTATTCCGCGCGGAATGATTGCCATGGCATCAGGTAAAGCTGCAGTTAATGCAAAACAATTTGAACTCGTTGCAAGAGCTGATAACCCAACATCGGGAATCTCTTCAAGTCCTTTTTTAGAGTATGCATTTAATACAATTGAATACCGTATTCAAGTGTCATTTTTAGATGACGGAACTTGGTCTTACTCTCAAGACACCATCATGATGATCAAGGGAGCTGTTGAGCCGTTTCATCACAAGGACAACAACCTTCTCCTGAAAGTCGGCGAACCAAGACCAAACCCTTTGGCCTTAGAGGCAATAAAAAAGCCATCCTAGGATGGCTTTTTACAGAGCTTAAGAATAATTAAGCTGGCTGCGCCTCAACTTCAGTAATTTTTTCCAAAGCTGTTGCAAGATGATCGACCGTGCGATCAACATGTGCCAACTTCTCAAGACCAAATAAGCCAATCCGGAAAGTACGGAAATCTGGGCGCTCATCACATTGCAATGGGACACCAGCAGCGGTCTGCAGACCCAAGGCAATGAACTTCTTACCAGACTGAATATCAGCATCCTTGGTGTAACTCACCACTACGCCAGGAGCCTCAAAGCCCTTAGCGGAGACTGATGGGTAACCTTTAAATACCAGAAGCGCACGAACCTTATCACCCAACTCTTGTTGCTTTTGCTTAAGAGCAGCAAAGCCCAATGACTGAGTCTCTTTCATAGTGTTGCGCAAAATCTTCAGAGCATCAGTTGGCATGGTGGTGTGATAAACATGGCCGCCCTTTTCATAAGCTTCCATGATTTGGAGCCACTTCTTAAGATCCATGGAGAAACTACTACTTTGAGTAGATTCAATGCGCTCGCGTGCTCTTTCGCCCAAAGCGATCAAGGCGCAACAAGGTGAGCTACTCCAACCTTTTTGTGGTGCAGTAATTAACACATCAACATTGCATGCCTTCATGTCAACCCACATCGCACCAGATGCGATGCAATCCAAGACAAACAGACCGCCTACTGAGCGCACAGTATCACCAACAGCTTTGAGGTAATCGTCTGGCAGAATAATTCCGGCAGAGGTTTCAACGTGCGGCGCAAATACTACGGCTGGCTTTTCTTTTTTGATGAAGGCAACAACTTCTTCAATTGGTGCTGGAGCAAATACACCTTGAGTAGAAGCATCTAATTGCTTACCC
>CAIMOW010000006.1 GCA_903843235.1 uncultured beta proteobacterium
CTATATCTTTGTGAGCGGTAAGGCGGGCACAGGTAAGACCACTTTAATTGGCTACTTGCGTGAACATATCCCGGGCAACGTCGTGGTGGTCGCACCCACAGGTGTGGCAGCTCTGCAAGTCAAAGGTGTGACGATTCATTCCTTCTTTAGGTTGCCGCCGCGCTTAATCTTTCCTGAGGAGGATATTAAGCCGTTAAAAGATAAGCGCCTCTATAAAGATATTCGCTTGCTCATCATCGATGAGATCTCAATGGTGCGCGCTGACGTAGTCGATGCAATGGATTTATTCTTGCGTGAGAATGGTCCACAAAAAGCTAAACCCTTTGGTAGCATTCAGGTGATGTTTGTGGGAGACCTCTTCCAGTTGCCGCCAGTGGTATCGAGAGGTGACATGGAAGTGCTTGCGCAACGTGGCTACGAAGGTCCCTATTTCTTTTGTGCGATGGCTCTTCATCGTAAAGAAGTGACTATGGTTGAGCTCTCCAAAATCTTCCGTCAAAAAGACGAACACTTTGCCAGTCTCTTAAATCGCATTCGCATTAATCAAGATATTGATGAGGCATTGGATACTTTAAATTCCCAGTGCTATGAAACAAAAAAGGAAGTCGATGAACAAACGATTACCTTAACCACTACTAACGCAAGGGCAGATCAAATTAATGGCGCCGGTCTACGCGCATTAACTACTGATCCTAAAACTTATGCAGGTAAAACGACTGGCAAGTTCAATATCGATGAGCGTAATTTGCCATCCTCGGCAAATCTCGTTTTAAAGGTGGGTGCCAAGGTCATGTTTACGGCGACTGATAGTGGTTTTCCAAAGCGCTGGGTCAATGGCACGATTGGCGTAGTGCGAGAGTTGCTTGGTGATAAGGTGAAGGTACTTGTCAAGAATGGTCCTTATTCCAATACGGTTGAAGTAACGGGCCATCAGTGGGAATCCTATCGATATGACCATGACATGATGTCAGGCAAGATCTCGCCCAGCATTGTCGGTACCTATGAGCAGATTCCATTGATGCTGGCTTGGGGCGTAACCATTCATAAGAGCCAAGGCAAGACCTTAGAGAAGGTGAAAGTAGATCTTTCCTCGGGGGCATTTGCATCAGGGCAGGTCTATGTGGCCCTGAGTCGTTGCACCTCAATAGAGGGCATTTCTCTGGAGCGACCCATTGAGCCAAAGGATGTGCGCTGCGACCCAGAAATCAAGCGTTTCTATATGAACTGCCTGCCCAATCATTAGATCCAGCAAACCTGACAGCCTTGATGCATATACAATGATTGCTGTCTATCAACCAAGCTGGATTCTGGATTCAGCTCTCATTCTTCCGTATATGAAAACCAATACTCAAGCTATTAAATTGATTGTTGCTACAGTACTAGTGGCCTTTGGAATAAGCGCACAAGCACAAACTGTAAACCCAATGCCTAACGTCAATAATAATTGGCGTTTCTCTGGAACGATTTCTGGATGGGCTCCCGCAAGCTGGGCTACAGTTACTACTGACCACCTCTCTAAGAGCGCCGACTCTTCGATTAGCGATAACATTAAAAGTGCCGGTGGAATGGCTATGCTGACTGCCGAAGCGCATAAAGGTGATTGGGGCCTAATGGGCGATTTAGTTTATTGGCAGATGCTTGGAGATTCGAATAAAGTGGTTCCTATTCTTAGGGGCGCTGGTTCTGTTGATGTTGGTACGAATTCAAAAACTACTCAAACGATGCTAACAGTTGCTGCTACCTATACAGCGTATAACTCTCCCAGCTTGTACTTGGATGGATTGGCTGGCGCACGTTACATCTCCTCAACCTCTACTTTGGCTGCAACTGGCAATCTCTCTGTAGATGCGGGCGGACGAGTCGTCAGTACCAGCGTTTCCCGTTATCCGAGTAGGGTTGATCAAACCACTGATCCAGTAATTGGATTTAAAGGTCGTGCGCGTATTTCTGATACATCCTGGTTTGTGCCTTTTTATGCTGATGTTGGTAAAGGCCCTGGTTCAAACAATACGACATGGCAAGCTTTGGTCGGTGTTGGTAATGCTTACTCTTGGGGCGATGTCACGTTAGCCTACCGAGCGATGTATTTTGATCTTGAGCCTCATATTGGTACGACGAAGTTCTTGAATGCTGGGCCGCAGTTATCGGCAACCGTGAATTTCTAATCTTTGCAATACCCTTAGCAGTTGCTGAGAAATAAATAAAGCCACCGAAGTTTATTCTTGGTGACTTTATTGTTTCTGAACTCAGTTTTAGAAGCCGGCAGCCAACCCATCTCTGCGATGATCACTCCCAGCAATGTATCCAGAGCGTGTATTCTCACATAGTAATGCAATTGCTTGAGCGCTACCGAAGTCCAAACTATTGGCTGGCATGATGGTCACTTCATGACCAAGGGCCTTTAAGCCTTCAACCACGGCGGTGGGCATTGAAGCCTCTACAGTCAATTTACCCAGATCATCAATGCGCCAGCGTGGGGCGTCTGAACAGGCTTGGGGATTGAGGTATTCATCTACGAAGCGCATCACCATTTGGATGTGGCCTTGAGGTTGCATATTGCCACCCATCACACCAAAAGCCATTGCTGGTTGATCACCCTTGGTCAGGAAAGCGGGGATGATGGTATGGAAAGGGCGCTTTCCTGGGGCAACTTGGTTAGGATGTCCGTTAACCAAGCTAAAGCTCATGCCACGGTTATGGAATGCAATACCGCCAGGAGCAACGACGCCCGAACCGAAGCCTTTAAAGTTTGACTGGATATAGGAAACCATCATGCCGGATTCATCGGCGGCGCAAAGGTAGACAGTG
Organism: uncultured beta proteobacterium; assembly: GCA_903843235.1. Lineage (GTDB taxonomy): Bacteria > Pseudomonadota > Gammaproteobacteria > Burkholderiales > Burkholderiaceae > Polynucleobacter. The sequence continues at coordinate 2,809 of CAIMOW010000006.1, forward strand.
CCACCCGAATGTGGATCACCGGCTGCATATGTGCCAGCTTTTTGATGGTCAATTAGTGCTGCACGACTGGCTAAATATTGTCGATCAAGTAATGCATGAGTCGTGACATTCATCGTGCTGCATTCAGAGATATGGGCATAAGCATCGGCAAAGGCTATGCGCATTGCTTCTACTTGCAAGTGTATCCGCTGCACAGAGTTGGCAGAATATTGCTTAGCCTTAGCCGCTTCTAAAATCCCGAGAGCCATTTGCGCAACAATGCCTGAACCATTGGGCGGAATCTCATGCAGCGTGTAATCGCCGTAATCAAAAGCTAAAGGCTCAACCCACTCAGGTTTATTAGCGGCAAAGTCAGCCATTGTGAAACAGCCGCCGTTCGCTTGCGAAAACTCCACCATGCTTTTAGCAAGAGCGCCTGTGTAAAAAGATTCACCTTCAGTTGCCGCAATCTCTTTGAGCGTATTGGCTTGCGCTGGGTAGCGCCAGATTTCTCCAGCAGTAGGGGACTTGCCATCAATGCAAAATGATTCTAAAAACCCAGGTTGCGTGCGAAGCACAGGAATGGCCTCGCGCCATTGACGTGCGATTACTGGTGAAACTGGAAAGCCATTTTCAGCGTAATCAATTGCACGCTTGAATAATTGAGCGAATGGCAGCTTGCCAAATTTGCGAGAGAGTTCAATCCATCCCGCAACCATGCCGGGTACCGTGACGGTATTCCAGCCAATGAGATCCATCGCTGTTTTGCCAGTAAAGAACTCAGGCGTCCAAGCGCCTGGCGCACGACCAGAAGCATTTAAGCCATGGAGCTTCTTGCCATCCCAGATTAACGCAAAGCCGTCACCACCAAGGCCATTCATGGTGGGTTCAACCACAATTAGGGTGATGGCAGCGGCTAAGGCAGCATCAACTGCATTGCCGCCGTTTTGTAAGGTTTCGATGCCTGCCTGGGTTGCTAGCGGCTGTGAGCTGGCAACGGCATTTCTAGCTAATACAGGCGCGCGACCGCCTCCAAATGGGGGTGAAATAAGCATCAGGACACTTTTCTTCTGAGGTTTAACTAACTAAATTGGTTAGTCAACTTTAACATTGGCTGACTTCACTATTTTTTCCCATTTAGAGTGCTCAGTAGTCGTGATCTCGGCTAAGTGCTCAGAATTCTCAAACTGAGGATGAATACCTTGATTAGCCATGCGCGTTTTAAAGTCAGGATTCGTCAAAATCTTCCGAATTTCTCGCTCTAATCTGGCAATGATCCCAGGGGGCGTGCCTTTGGGTACGTAAACAGCATAGAGATTTTCAACATCAAACGCTTTCATACCATCCTGACCAAGCGTTGGAACGGTAGGCATTAAGGGGGACCGCTCTGAAGCAGCAATGGCAATCGGACGCAGTTTGCCACTCTGAATATGGGGCAATGAGGCTGTCACGCTATCAAACATCATTAAAGTATTACCAGCAATTAAGTCAGGCAAGGCAAAGCTACTACCTTTGTAAGGGATATGTGTACCAGTGGCGCCAATGCGTTGCATGAACAGGATAGCTTCGAGATGAGAGAGGCTACCATTTCCTTGGGAGGCGTAATTGAAGTTCCCATTTTTAGATTTAATAAAAGCAACCAACTCCGTTAAGTTTTTAGCGGGAACTGTTGGGTTAACTTCTAGCAAGTGTGGAATAGAACCCAGTTGCGCAACCGGTGTAAAGTCCTTGCGAAGATCTGCGGGTGGATTCGTAAAAAGTGCTTGAGAGATCGTTTGATTGGTGAGGGCGCTAATGTGAATGGTGTAACCATCAGGGGCAGCTTTAGCCGCAGCTTGCAAACCAATCATGCCACCGGCACCAGGCTTATTTTCAATAATGACTGATTGTCCAAGCGCTTCACCCAAGGGCGCGGCTACCGCACGCGCAAACACATCAGTTGAGCCACCAGCCGGAAACGATAAAATTGCTATGATTGGCTTTTTTGGCCAATCAGCATCCGCAGCAAATGCATGAGCGCAAAAGCCCGCTGTCAATGACAGGGTAAGCAGTAAGCAGTTGAGTGAATGGCTAAGACGGCGCTTTAGTATGTTCATTTCAATATCCAAGTGGTAGTAGGTAAGATAGTATTAGAAAATTAAAGCAGTAAAACATTTCAGAAAAATAAACGAGAACAAACGAGATTCCCATGAGCGCAGCATTAAAGACTCCAGCTTTGATTGATATGTCTGCCTACTGGCTGCCGTACACACCGAATCGCTACTTTCATCAGCACCCAAAGGTGATGCAGTCAGCTAAGGGAGCTTACTATTATGACGATCATGGCCGTAAGTTATTTGATGGCCTTTCTGGGCTGTGGTGCTCGCCATTGGGGCATGCTGATCCGCGTATTGGTGCAGCCATTACTAAGCAGTATGAAACCATGGATTATTGCCCTGCGTTCCAGATGGCTAGTGAGGCAACGTTTACCTTAGCTAGTCGTATTGCAAAGATGGCACCCACAGGTTTGGATAAAGTGTTTTTTACCAACTCTGGGTCAGAAGCGGTCGATACTGCGCTAAAGATTGCAATTGGATATCACCGCGTGATGGGTAATGCATCTCGTACCCGTATGATTGGTCGTGATCGTGCATACCATGGCGTTGGTGTTGGTGGCATCTCTGTTGGCGGCATGGTAGCCAATCGAAAAATGTTTGCGAGCATGATGATGCCTGGCGTTGATCATTTGCCCCATACCTACAATCTCTCGCAAATGGCATTCTCAAAAGGTCAGCCTAGTTGGGGCGCGCATCTTGCTGATGAGTTGGAAAAAATTGTTGCCTTACATGACGCGAATACGATTGCAGCAGTGATCCTCGAGCCAGTGCAAGGCTCTACTGGTGTACTCGTTCCTCCAGATGGTTATTTGCAAAAAATTCGTGAGATTTGCACCAGACACGGCATCTTATTGATCTTTGATGAAGTCATCACCGGCTTTGGCCGACTGGGTGCTAATTTTGGTGCCGATCGATTTGGCGTAATACCCGACATGATTACTTTTGCAAAAGCAATTACCAATGGCGTGATCCCAATGGGCGGTGTTTTAGTGCGGGGTGATATCTATGACGCCATCATGGGAGCGGGCGGTCAAGAGCAAATGATTGAGTTCTTCCATGGCTATACTTACTCAGGACATCCTATCCCAACAGCGGCTGCTCACGCAGTCTTGGATATTTTTGAATCGGATGATTTGATCAATCGCGCTAGAGCGCTTGAGCCTATTCTGGAAAATTCCTTGCATGCATTAAAAGGAAAGTCAGGAATCTTGGATATTCGCAATTTTGGTTTATCAGGTGCAATTGAGCTTGATCCTGTTGCTGGAAAACCAGGTCTGCGTTCCATGAAAGTGCTTGAAGCTTGTATTGAAAGAGGGGTACTTGTGCGCGTGGCTGGCGATGCCATCGCAGTAGGACCTCCATTTATATCCACTCCAGCAGAAGTAGAAGACCTCATCAGCGTATTGGGTGAGGCAGTTGATGCTGCAATGAAAATTTAGAAGAATATTTTTAGGAAAATAGATGACCGCACAGAGAATCCAGTTTAAAGAGCGTTTGAAATCTCCCGGACTCATTGTTGCTCCTGGCGTTTACGAAATGGTTTCCTTGCGTCTTGCTGATCGCATGAACTTTGATGCTTTGTATATGACTGGCTACGGAACGGTTGCCTCGCTGATGGGTTTGCCTGATGCAGGCATAGCAACGTATACCGAAATGGTGGGGCGCGTCGCTGCCATGGCTGGGATGGCAAAGACACCCTTAATTGCTGACGGTGACACTGGCTATGGTGGTTTACTTAATGTTAGGCATACTGTACGCGGCTACGAAGCGGCTGGTGCAGTAGCTATCCAGTTAGAAGATCAGGAATTTCCAAAGAAATGTGGCCACACTCCCGGGCGCAGAGTCATTCTGCTCGAGGATATGGTGAGGAAAATTCGGGTGGCTGTTGAAACTAGAACTGACCCCAACTTTAAAATTATCGCCAGAACCGATGCTCGCACGACCTTAGGCTTGGATGAGGCCCTCAGACGCGGCGAAGCATATGCGCGTGCAGGAGCGGATATTTTATTTATTGAATCTCCGGAAAGCCAAGAAGAGATGCGACTCATTGGTCAAACCTTTGCAGGATATCCTTTGATTGCGAATATGGTGGAGAAGGGGAGAACTCCCGTTTTGAGTCAAGCTGAATTGGGGAATCTCGGTTACAAAATCGCCATCTTTCCGGTAACCGCTCTGTTAGCCTCAGTACAGGCGATGACGGGGGTATATGAGCACTTTAAGGCTACTGGATCTTCAATCAGCAATCCTGTAGATTTATATGACTTTGGAGACCTCTCTAAGTTAATGGGTTTCGAAGATGTTTGGGAATTTGAGAAGCGCTACGTAGAAACTAAATAAAGAAGGATCGCCATGAAACTACCAGTTTATTTTCTGCAGTTTTTTTGCTTCATCACTATTTGCTTTGCTAATCCTTCCTTAGCGCAATCGAATTACCCCAATAGGCCCATTCGTCTTGTTATTCCATTTACGCCTGGAGGCGTAACAGATACCTCAGGACGATTTATTGCTGAGCAGCTCTCACTAAAGCTAGCGCAGCAGGTGATTGCTGATAATAGGCCTGGTGCCTCAGGAAATATTGGCACTCAAATGGTTGCGACTGCTGAGCCAGATGGCTATACCCTGCTATTAGGTTTTGATGGGACGCTCACCATTAACCCATCTCTGTTCGATAAAGTGCCATTTGATAGTGTGAAAGATTTTGCCCCCATTGGAAAGATTGGTGATGCCATATTGATATTGGTAGCCAATAATGATTTCCCTGGAAAAACCTTGGCTGATGTGATTACCATTTCAAAAAAAGATCCCAATGGCCTTTCTTATGGAACATCTGGCGCTGGCGGCACACCTCATATTGCCGGTGAATTGCTAAAGCAAAAAACAGGTGCCAATTTACTGCATATCCCATACAAAGGTGGTGGTCAGGCTTTAACGGACCTACTTGGTGGAAATATTCCACTGGTATATACGGCAGTGGCTGGAGCAAATCAATACGTTAAATCTGGCCGTGTCAAAGCTATTGCTGTGTCTAGTGCCAAACGAAGTCCAAGCCTGCCTGATGTTCCTACTTTTATTGAGGGCGGCATAAAAGATTTTGAAATCAATAGTTGGGTTGGCCTATTAGCGCCAGCAAAAACACCGAAACCTATTGTTGCCAAACTGAATCAAGCCTTGAATGAAATCCTGAATTCACCAGAGGGTCGAGATAGGTTGCTAGCGATGGGTATCGTTCCTGCCCCTGGAACCCCAGAGAAATTTGCAGAGCAAATCAAGGGGGATCTCATTCGAATCGCGCCAATTGTGAAGGCTGCACAAATTAAACCTGAATGATTACTGATTAAATATGTGATAGATGATCGGAATAGCAACCGCGCTAATCACACCGTTCATTCCCATGGCTAAGCTAGCGTAGGTCCCTGCTTCAGGATGAATGCTAAAGGCGCGTGAGGTGCCTATACCGTGCGCGCCGATGCCAATGGCAAACCCTCTTTGCCACCACTCTTTCATACCAAGAGCATTGAGAACAAAGGGCGCTAGGATAGCTCCTAAGATTCCCGTGGCAACGGCAAAAATAGCGGTGAGGGTTGGCGATACTCCAATGCGCTCTGCTATACCCATGGCAATTGGTGCAGTTACGGATTTGGGGTACATTGCCCCAGTAATGCTGGAGCCAGCTCCTAGGAGTTTTGCAATATTGACTGCGCTAAAAATCGATACCAGGCCACCAGCTATTAAAGAAAAAATTAGAGGGATAGATCTGCCTTTCAGACTACTAAGACCTCGATAAATTGGAATGGCCAAGGAGACTGTTGCCGAACCTAATAAGAAGTGAATAAATTGCGCACCTTCAAAGTAGCTTGAATAGGGCATATCAATTGACTGGATGACAGTGGCCACTAGGATGATAGCAATCGCTACTGGATTGGCCAATGGGTTTTGTTTGGTCGATTTGTACACCCAAAGACCAATTTGATATGCAGCTAAAGTGATAAAGAGTGCAAAGAGAGGGCTGCCCGATAGGTATACCCAAATCTCCACGATAGAATGTTTTTCACTCATCAGAGATCTTGCTACTTAAAAAGCGAACAACGATGGCGCTTGAAGCAATGGTTAGGACTACGCTACCTACCAAGGCGCAAATAATAGCTAGGGCATTGGCTTTGAGTTGGGGTAGAAATAAGACGACTCCAACTGCAGCTGGGACAAACAAGAGGCCGAAGTATTGGCTAAAGCCATCAGCTACTATTGCAAGATGCTCGTTCACTTCTTTTCTGAGGACAAGCCAAATAACTAACAACACTAAACCAATGACTGGGCCTGGGAGTGTGGGTAAGACAAATTTGGAAATGACTTCCCCAAGGCTTTGAAATAATAGTATTTGCACGAGTCCCGAAATCATTCAAGAATCTTACTGCTCATCGATATATGTTGCAACGCAATAACTGAATTCTTAGTTAAGATAAGCACACGAAAAGCAGGGCATTCATGAAGTTTGTCCCAATATAAATATCTTTAGGAGATCACTCATGGCTGAGTTAAACGTCAACGGCAAAAAATATAAGGTAGATGTCGATCCAGACACCCCATTGCTGTGGGTTATCCGTGAGCAAATTGGCCTAACTGGTACTAAGTATGGCTGTGGGGTTGGTCAATGCGGCGCCTGTACAGTTTTATTCGAGGGTCAAGCGATCCGTAGTTGCTCTTTGCCAGTCTCTGCTGCTGAAGGTAGGAAAATTGAAACGATCGAAAGTCTTGAGAAGAGCGGTCAGCTGTCCAAGGTTCAAAAGGCTTGGGTTGATAACCAGGTACCCCAGTGTGGCTACTGCCAATCTGGCATGGTGATGGCAACAACAGCCTTGTTGCGCAATAACCCTAAGCCTACTGATGCGCAAATTGATGAGTCCATCACCAATATCTGCCGTTGTGGCACTTTCCAACAAGTGCGCGCAGCGATACATGCTGCTAGCAAGGCTTAAGAGGATCAAGATGACTACAACAACTCAAAACAAAATGACAAATTCTTCCCGTAGAAACTTTATCGTTGGTTCCGCAGCAGTTGGTGCTGGCTTAGCGATTGGTTTTGATCTTTCCTTTATTTCAGCTGCGAACGCAGCAATGGGTTCTGGCCTTTCTTCAACCGCACCTTTGGCAACTCCAGAAATCGGCGTTTGGGTGGTTGTAAAACCCAATGATGATGTAGTGGTGCGTATCGTTCGCTCAGAAATGGGTCAAGGCACGATCACTGGTTTGGCGCAGATGGTTGCTGAAGAACTTCAGTGTGATTGGAAAAAAGTTTCTTATGAATATCCAACTCCTGGTGAAAGCTTGAAGCGTAAGCAAGCCTGGGGTAGCTACTCCACTGGCGGTAGTCGGGGTATTCGTACTTCTGAGCAATATGTACGTCAAGGTGGGGCTGTTGCACGCGTCATGTTGATTCAGGCAGCCGCTAATACTTGGGGTGTTCCAGCTTCAGAGTGTCTAGCGCTCAATAGCGTCATTACCCATACGCCATCAGGTCGTAAGACTACCTTCGGTAAGGTTTCTGTAGCCGCTTCGCAGTTGCCTGTTCCAGCCTTGACTAGCGTGACCTTAAAAGATCCAAAAGAGTGGACCCTAATCGGTAAGCCAGTGAATCGTATTGATGGCGTGGCTGACAAAGTGACTGGTAAGCAAATCTACGCAATTGATTTGAAGATGCCTGGAATGTTGATTGCCAATATTAAAGAGTGTCCAGTCTTTGGTGGCAAGGTGAAGAGCTTTGATGCTAGCAAAGCGCAAAGCATGAAGGGCGTCAAAAAAGTACTGCCAGTAGGCGACTCAGCAGTAGCGGTAGTTGCTGAAACATTTTGGCAAGCTAAAACTGCTTTAGATGCAGTCAATATCGTTTGGGATAACGGTGCTAATGGCAATGTTTCTAGTGCCTCTATTAAGAAGATGTTGGAAGCGGGTCTTACGGCCGATGACGCATTCGCGCATAACACTAACGGCGATGTGAAGGCAGCTTTATCAAGCGCCTCCAAAACAATTGAAGCAACGTATTTCTATCCCTTCTTGAACCATGCCACTTTGGAGCCACAAACAGCGACTGCTAAGTGGACGCTAACAAGTTGTGAGGCATGGGTCCCAACCCAAGACGGCGAGGCTTCTTTGGCAGCGGTCATTGCTGCTTCAGGCTTACCTGCTGAAAACTGTAACGTTTATAAAGTGAACCTTGGCGGCGGATTTGGCCGCAGGGGCGCGTTCCAGGATTACACAACTCAAGCTGTCAACATTGCCAAGCAAATGCCAGGCACGCCAATCAAATTGATCTGGACTCGTGAAGAGGATATGACGCAAGGTCGCTATCACCCAGTGATGATGTGTAAGATGACTGCAGCTATCGATGACAAGAAGAATGTGACTGGCTTGAACATGCGTTTATCTGGCCAATCTATTTTGGCGGCTGTGCGTCCTACGGTAGTTGCTGCGAATAAAGGTAAGGATCCATTGAGCTTCCAAGGTCTTGAGCCTAGTGGTGAGCATGGCATTACTTATAGTTTCCCTAATATGACAATCGATCATGCGATGCGCAATACTCACGTGCCGCCAGGTTTCTGGCGTGGCGTGAATATTAATCAAAATGCGGTCTTCATTGAAACCTTTATGGATGAAATGGCTGAAGCTACTGGTATGGATGCGGTGGAGTTCCGTCGTAAACACATGCAAGAGTACCCACGTGCAGTAGCAGTTCTCAATGCCGTAGCCGATGGCATTGGCTGGACCAAGCCTGCTGCTCCAGGCGTCTTCCGTGGCGTAGCCCAGATGCGATCTTTTGGTAGTTATGTAGCTGCTGCTTGTGAGTTGTCTGTGAAGAATGGCAATGAAGTGAAGATTCATCGCATTGTTGCCGCAACAGATCCTGGCTATGCAGTAAACCCAGCGCAGATTTCTCGTCAGGTTTCAGGTTCATTTGTGTACGGCTTGTCTGCTCTCTTTGAAGAAGAAATTACTCTAGAGAACGGTGCTGTTGTGCAGAAGAACTTTGATACCTTTAACTCGATTCGACTCGCACAGATGCCAAAAGTAGAAACTATCATTATTCAAGGTGGCGGTAAAGAGTGGGGTGGCGTTGGTGAGCCAACGATTGCGGTAGCAGCGCCAGCAGTATTGAATGCAATCTATCGCGCTACTGGCAAGCGTTTGCGTACAGTACCGTTGAAAAATAGTGGTATCAAGTTAGTTTAATTCAGTACATATGAAATTATCTTAATGAGAATGAGGTATGCGTCAGCATTTTTTTTGCTTAGTATCCTCAGCCTCATTGCTCCAGTACAGGCTCAGGTCTTGGTAGGGGATTCGCAGGTCGAGTCCCTTACTACTTCTGCAGGCGACCCAGGAAGAGGTAGAGCGATCGTTGCTAGCAGGCAAATAGGTTTATGTTTGTTATGCCATAGCGGTCCTTTTCCAGAACAACGTTTTCAGGGAAATCTGGCACCAGAGCTCGGAGAGAGTTCTGCCAAATTATCTGCAGGTCAATTGCGTGCACGAATTGTTGACCCCAGCCGTTTTGATCGCGACACCATCATGCCTGCCTATTACAAAACAGGGAATCTGAATCGTGTCGCATCAAAGTTTGCTGGACAAACGATTTTGAGTGCACAAGAAATTGAGGATGTTGTGGCCTTTCTAGTCAATTTAAATCAAAAGAATGTTCAGTGAATGTATCAATGATGAATAAGCAAACGTATCCTCGCCGTCGCTGGCTATCGGTATTTAGTCTTCTGGGTATTGGAGCTTGGTTAAATCCAGTCTTGGTGTTTGCCAAGAAGCCAGAGGCCATGGAAGCAATTGCAAAAATTGTGGGTTCACAAGTGCCCAAAGATGGGCGTGTCAAGTTGGTCATTCCACCCTTGGTTGAAAACGGTAATCTCGTAGTCTTAAAGGTGAGCGTAGAGAGTCCAATGATCGCTCAAGATTACGTTAAGGCTATTCATGTGATTGCAGAAGGCAATCCTCTACCCAATATTTTTAGTACATTTTTGACACCTCGCTCTGGTACGGCCAATATTACGACGCGTGTGCGCCTTGCAGAGACCCAACGGGTATGGGCGATTGCCCAAATGAGTGATGGGAGTTTTTGGCAGGGATACGCAGAGACTTTGGTGACGCTCTCAGCCTGTACGGAAGCAATATGAGCAAGACTTCCCGCACTTCAATCACAATGCCTGCACAAGCAAAGAAAGATTCCATTATTGAAATCCGAGCGATTGCTCAGCATGATATGGAAACTGGATTTCGGTACACGGAGGCTGGCAAACTCGTTCCGCGCGATATCATTCGCTTTTTCACTTGTCGCTATAACGGCGTAGAAGTATTTAAAGCAGAGTTTCATCCAGGAACCGGAGCTAATCCTTTAATTATCTTTACCACCATTGCTACAGAATCTGGCACCTTGCAATTTGAGTGGCGGGGTGACGGTGATTATGAGGCAGTCAATCAAAGTCAAATCACCGTTACGTGAAATCGTTTCTAGTATTTGCTCTCTTACTTGCTCTTCTGAGCTCCCCATCGGGCTTTGCCGCTCGGCAATCTAGTTATGAACTCATGACGCCAGAGAATCAGGCGATGCAAGATGACCCAAACTTAAATCCAGCTCAGTTTTGGGTAATGGATGGTCAAAGTCTTTGGCAGGAGAAGGCTGGCAAGCGCAATATTTCTTGTGCATCTTGTCATGGCGAGTCAAAGACTACGATGCGTGGTGTTGCAGTTGAATTTCCTAAGATGATTCAAGGAAAACTCCAAACACTTGAGGTTCAAATCAATCAATGTCGGATCACTAAGCAATATGCCCCTCAACTGGCGTATGAGAGTAAAGCGTTATTGGCATTAACAGTATTCGTGGCGAACCAATCAAAGGGTTTACCAATTGCCATTGAAGAAACACCTGCGAATAGAGTCTCCCTGCAAAAAGGCCGTCAGTGGTTTGATACTAGAATGGGCCAACTCAATCTGTCTTGTGCGCAGTGCCATGAGGATCGGGCTGGCTTGAAGTTGGGTGGTAGCGTCATACCGCAGGGCCACCCTACGGCATATCCCATTTATCGTCTTGAATGGCAAAACTTGGGTTCCTTGCAACGCAGAATACGCAACTGTATGAGCGGGGTGAGGGCGCAGCAGTTTGAGTACGGCTCTCCAGAGATGGCGCAGCTAGAGCTGTTTCTGATGTGGCGCGCTAGAGGCATGCCCCTGGAAACTCCAGGAGTTCGACCTTAATGATCATAACCGATAGCTTGCTTAGTCTGAGAAAACGACGGAAGTCGTGCCATTAATCAAGACGCGATCGTACAAGTAGTAACGCAACGCGCGAGATAAAACAGTACGTTCTAAGTCACGGCCTTTGCGAACCAGATCTTCCGGTGTATCGCCATGGGTTACGCGGGTGACATCTTGCTCAATGATCGGACCCTCATCTAAATCACTCGTGACAAAGTGGGCTGTTGCGCCAATCAGCTTGATGCCGCGTGCATGGGCCTGATGATAGGGTTTGGCACCCTTAAAGCTTGGCAAGAAAGAGTGGTGGACGTTAATGCAACGACCAGATAGTTTAGTAGATAAGTCGTCAGACAAAATCTGCATATAACGCGCCAAGATCACCATATCTACTTTGGAGTCAGCAACGATATCTAATAGCTTGGCTTCTTGTGCTGGCTTAGTCTCTGGTGTCACTGGTAGGTGATAAAAGGGAATGTCGGCAAAGTCGATGCTCGAGTAAACCTCGCGTGGATGATTGGAAACAATCCCACCAATAATCATTGGTAATTCACCAATACGCCAGCGATAGAGTAGGTCGACTAGGCAATGATCTAATTTAGATGCCATGATTAATACGCGCTTCAGATCTTTCACGGCACGTAGATTCCAGTTGAGTTCAAAACGCTTGGCAATTTCTACAAAACCTTTTCTTAAGGTTTCTGCATCGACTGAGCAGCTAAAGCTCACGCGCATAAAAAAACGCTTGGAATCTTTGTCATCAAACTGTTGTGCTTCCTCAATATCGCCGCCAGCTTGATAGATATAAGTGGATACAGCGGCAACAATCCCTGGACGATTAGGGCAAGTCAGGGTGAGGTAATAGTTTTCTGGGTTCATGTCTTAAATTCAAAAGGACTGCGTGTAAACCCTCATTTTAAACTGCTCAAGCATTTTGACCTGATTGTCAGCTTGTCCAAAGCTGCTAGGCCTTACTTTCTGGGTGTGCCAGCCATATCAGCCGGACCTAGATAGGCTTCACTCTTATCGTTAATCGTTGGAATAGGAATATCTTCGCAGATCGGTTTTGGGCCGACAACATTGATAAAGCTACATTCCTTCTTAGTTGCTGCCGACGCTGCGTGCTCCAAAGGGGATTTGCCTGTGGTTGCCGTTGAAATAATGCTGGTCGCTGTCATAGGGTTGGCAACTGCAACTGTGGTGGCGGTAGTGCCAACAGAACTTGCTGCTGCGGTACCTGAGGCGCCTAGTGCTGCAAGTGGTGCAGCACAGCTAGATAAAAGCAGTGGACAAAAAATAAG
>CAIMOW010000007.1 GCA_903843235.1 uncultured beta proteobacterium
AACATAAAAGAATAATCCTTCCATTACGCAGGCAAAAACGATGAGTGAACGCAGCAATGTTTGATCGGTTTCTAACGTGCCAGTCTTGAAATTTGGATTGGTCAGCACATCAATATATGGAATTAAGAACTCATCTTTAGCACGAATTGAATCAATCTCGTGATACGCATTGAAGATTTCGCCCTGATCTAAACCTAAAGATTCCACAATATATTGGTAGGCATGAGTATGAATTGCCTCCTCAAAAGCCTGACGCAATAGGTATTGGCGGCATTCTGGGGCGGTAATGTGGCGATAAGTGCCCAGAACAATATTATTTGCGGCCAAAGAATCCGCTGTAGTGAAGAAACCGAGATTACGCTTAATAATCCGGCGCTCATCTTCCGTTAAACCATTCGGATCTTTCCAAAGTGCAATATCGCGATTCATATTGATCTCTTGTGGCATCCAATGATTCGCACAACCAGCTAAATACTTTTCCCAAGCCCACTTATATTTAAATGGCACCAACTGATTAACGTCCGTCTTAGCATTAATAACGCGTTTATCCGCAGCATTAACGCGATGTGCAACGCCACCCGACAATGATGCTGTCTCTAATGTTGCAGGTGCAGCAACTTGGGGTGCCAATGCAACTTGGTCTGGCTGTGGACGTTGTGGCTCCGCTGCTACCGGTTGCGGTGCAAGCCCAGCTTTTGCTAGCGCTGGAGCAACTTCCTCTTCCCAATTCAACATAACTTTCTCCTAATCCTTCTATTTCAAATCAGCAAGCAAATGGCTCACTGACATGCTTCACATTCTTCAAAGCCAGCATCACCTGGGCGCATTGTGCAAACTGGACCGTCCGCTTCTTGGGCTGCTGCATCTGTTCCATTAACGCCGCCACCACTTGAAACTGAATTCAATTGACCACTAGTAACAGTTGATTTCTCTACGTGCGTTGCAGCCATTGTGCGGAGGTAATAGGTTGTCTTTAAGCCACGCAACCACGCCAACTTATAGGTGTCATCCAATTTCTTACCAGATGCGCCACCCATGTAGATATTGAGTGATTGCGCTTGGTCAATCCACTTCTGACGACGTGAAGCAGCCTCAACCAACCAACTTGGCTCAACTTCAAATGCGGTTGCATACAAATCGCGCAAATCTTGTGGAATACGATCGATTTTGGATAAAGTGCCATCAAAGTACTTCAAGTCAGCAATCATGACTTCATCCCAGAGGCCTCGATTCTTCAAATCACGTACCAAGTACTCGTTTACTACTGTGAACTCACCAGAAAGATTGGATTTCACAAACAAGTTCTGGAATGTAGGCTCGATACAAGCAGATACACCAATAATATTGGAAATCGTTGCGGTTGGTGCAATCGCAACACAATTAGAGTTGCGCATGCCGTGTTGCTGAATGCGCGCCCGTAAACCATCCCAATTCATGGTGGAAGAGCTATCTACCTCAAGATAACCACCGCGCTCTTGCGCTAGCAAGGCAACTGAGTCTTGTGGCAGGATGCCGCGATCCCACAATGAGCCCTTATAGGTGCTGTAGACGCCACGCTCCTCAGCCAATTCGTTAGACGCTTGATAGGCGTAGTAGCACACCGCCTCCATGGAAGAATCAGCAAACTTCACAGCCTCATCACTTGCGTAAGGAATGCGCTGCATGTGCAAGCAATCTTGGAAGCCCATGATGCCCATACCGACTGGACGGTGCTTCAAGTTCGAATTACGAGCCTTAGCTACTGCGTAGTAATTAATATCAATCACGTTATCCAACATGCGCATTGCAGTGCGAATGGTTTTTTGGAGCTTTTCGTGATCCAAAATCATCTTGCCTGAAGCATCAGTAGTCATGTGAGCAGTTAAATTCACAGAACCCAAGTTACATACGGCAATTTCGCTCTCGTTGGTATTGAGGGTGATCTCTGTGCATAAATTGGATGAGTGAACTACGCCAATATGCTGCTGGGGGCTACGAATGTTACAAGGATCTTTGAAAGTGATCCATGGGTGGCCAGTTTCAAACAGCATCCCAAGCATCTTGCGCCACAATTGTTGCGCCGGAATTCTGCGGAAAGGCTTTAACTCACCCCTGTCAGCTTTTTGCTCGTAAGCAACGTAAGCCTCTTCAAATGCTTTACCGTATTTGTCATGCAAATCAGGAGTGTTGGATGGTGAGAACAAAGTCCAATCGCCATTCTCCATAACGCGCTTCATAAACAAGTCAGGAATCCAGTTGGAGGTATTCATGTCATGCGTACGGCGACGATCATCTCCAGTGTTCTTACGCAATTCCAAGAACTCTTCAATATCCAAGTGCCATGTTTCTAAGTAGGCGCAAACAGCACCTTTACGCTTACCACCCTGGTTCACGGCAACCGCTGTGTCGTTCACCACCTTCAAGAATGGCACAACACCTTGTGACTTGCCGTTAGTGCCTTTGATATGACTTCCCAAAGCGCGAACGTTTGTCCAGTCATTACCCAAACCACCGGCAAACTTAGACAACAATGCATTCTCTTTTAATGCTTCGTAGATGCCATCAAGGTCATCAGCTACAGTAGTCAAGTAACAGCTTGAGAGCTGTGGACGAGTAGTTGCTGAGTTGAACAAAGTAGGCGTGCTAGACATGAAATCAAATGTAGACAGAATTTCATAAAACTCAATCGCACGGCTTTCGCGATCTAACTCATTCAAAGACAAGCCCATCGCGACGCGCATAAAGAAAGCCTGTGGCATTTCAATACGACGCTCTTCAATGTGCAAGAAATAACGGTCATACAAAGTTTGCAAACCAAGGTAGTTGAACTGTAAGTCACGGCTAGCATTTAAAGCAGCAGCCAATCTTGGCAAATCAAACTCGCGCATACGGGGATCTAGTAACTCTGCAGAAATACCTTCGTTAATGTATTTCGCAAAATAAGTACCGTACTCAGCCTGCATATCACCTTGCAATACTTCGTGACCCAAAATCTCTTTACGAATCACATGCATCAAGATGCGAGCCGTTACTTGGCTATAAGCTGGATCTTTTTCGATCAAAGTGCGTGAGGCCAAAATAGCAGAGTCATAAACCTGCGCCATGGGTACACCGTCGTACAAATTCTTAATCGTCTCCGTGATGATTGGACTTGCATCAATATGATTACCCAAACCTTCGCACGCAGCCTCAATAATGGTGCGCAAAGCAGCCATATCAAGCCACAACTCAATACCGTTATCTGTCACCTTGATGCTTGACTGACCAGCCTGATTAGCGGCTTGAGCATCTTGAGTTATTTCTTGCTGAGCTGCACGCTCTTGGTTGCGCTTTTCGCGATAAAGAACGTAAGCACGGGCAACGTTGTGCTCACCACTGCGCATCAAGGCCAATTCGACTTGATCTTGGATATCTTCGATGTGGAAAGTGCCACCATTTGGTCGGCTACGCAATAAAGCACGTACAACTGCATGGGTTAATTGTTCAACTTGCTCACGCACACGGGCAGAAGCAGCGCCCTGACCACCGTTTACCGCCAAAAATGCTTTCGTTACGGCAATGGCAATTTTCGATGGCTCGAAAGCCACAACAGAACCGTTACGGCGAATAATTTTGTAATCGGACAACTGGGTCGCCTGATTGCCTCCAACCCCTCCGGCTATAAAGCCTGCCGAAGGGGCTTGGCTCAATGCCCCAGCAGGGTTCAAACCGGGGTTATTCGTACCAGCCGGTTGGCCTGCTGTTTGTGGATTGGCGTATGTCATGTAGCTCCTGCTTATTTATATAGTTATTTGGTCAAAAAAATCGTTAAAAAACAATGGGGTACTGCTGTATTGAAACACTACATCTAGTGTTTTCAAGTGCATTTTGTACTAAGTATAGGGAATTATTCCTACTTTAGTAATACTTTTTTGACAAATTCTTATAAGTATTTTTACTAAGTTTTGCACTAAATTTAGGGCGATTTTGGTGCTAAATTTTGAGCCCTTTTTAGATAAAGGGTATAAAAGTGAGCGTGTGCTCACATACTAGAAATTAGTCCTAGCGGGAATGTAAGCCGTAGGGAAATTTTTCCTCTGGAATACCAGCCTTGAACTGAAACTTTTTCCAGTCAAATTGAGCTCCAGGGTCAGTTTTACGTTCTGGTGCGATATCGCTATGACCTGCAAATTGGAGATTTGGAAAAGTGAGTTGTAAATCTGCAACTAATCTTGAAAGTACGTTGTATTGAGCTTCTTCAAACGCTGTTTCTCCATCTCCTTCTAATTCGATGCCAATCGAAAAATCGTTGCATTTCTCCCTACCCAGAAAGGAAGAAATGCCAGCATGCCAAGCCTTGTTCTTGGTGGAAACGAACTGAAAAACATCTCCATCTCGAGAAATCAAAAAATGGCTAGAAACTTTTTGATGAACAATCTCTGCAAAATAAGGATGTAAAGAAGCATTAAGCCTATTTTGGAAAAAATCGACAATGAACTGTGTGGAAGAGCGATTCTTGAACTCTCCAGGCGGCAAGCTGATGTGATGAATCACTGCCAATTCAGGCACACACGCTTCTGGCCTTAAATCATGATTAGGCGAAGCGCGCCAAGCAGCATAACCAAGCCAGCCTTCAGAGTCCAAGGTATTGAGATGGTCCTGGGAGCAATAAAAACGATTCTCTAGGGCAATTGCATCTGCCTGCGGAAGATGTACTTTGCAGCATTGGCACTGAACCATGGTTTGAGGCTTTAGGGTCTCAGCTTTTTTTTGAGCGCCCGCTTTGAGGTTTTCTGTTGCTCTGAGCTCGGCCTGTTTCTTACCTTTAAGCCACAGATAAAAAAGACTCGCGCCGACAAATAGGAGTAACCACTTGATCAAAGCATCACGCTCTCTGGAGAATGACTTCCATCACAAAGCGACTACCAATATAGGCTAGAAGCAAAGCAGTGTATGCACTCAGGACCCAACGCACTGCCGCCCTTCCGCGTAGGCCCACTCTCCAGCGAGCCACTATCAGCCCACCAAATAAAAACCAAGAGACGAGCGCAAAGATGGTCTTGTGGTCAAAAACCAAAGGTTTTCCAAATAAGGTCTGGGAGAAGAGTAGGCCTGAGAAAACCGTTAAGGTCAGGAGAGTAAAGCCTACATATAACAGGTTAAAGAGCAAATCCTCCATCATCATCAAGGGTGGAAGATCCTCAAGCCAATGAGCCACCCGACTATTAGGAGAAACAGCTAGCTCACGATGCAAGGCACGATCTTGCACACTCATCAACATGGCGTGCATTGCCGCCAAGCTCAGTAGACCCACTGAAATAGTCGCGACAATAAAGTGCCCCTTAAACCAAGGGTCCGAGACTGCGCGCGGCGAAATTAAGGTCCCCGGGAAAAGCGACGGTAGGAATGCATAAATCATGGCAAATAAGATTGCCAACCAACGCAAACTAGAAATAGGCGTGAACCAAGATTGGAACCAATAAAAAGCCAAGCCCACCCAAGCAATTAAAGATAAATCCTGGGCAAAGCCAAATACAAAACCTTGTGGGGTGAATACCGAATCATGCAGTTCAATTCCATGAATCAACAAAATCACAAAAATTGCAGCCTGCACCAGCCCAGAAAACAGAGGAGAATGCGTCGCAGTCTTTGATTTGAAGCTCAAAACAAGCAAAAGAATCAAATAAAGCGCAGATGGGAGACATCCGTAACTTGAGTAACCTAAAATATCCATCTGGAAAGTCTAATCGATAAATGCTAGAAAACCTCACCGATCGTCTATCACGCGTTGT
Source organism: uncultured beta proteobacterium (assembly GCA_903843235.1). Taxonomy (GTDB): domain Bacteria; phylum Pseudomonadota; class Gammaproteobacteria; order Burkholderiales; family Burkholderiaceae; genus Polynucleobacter. Next base: position 5,751 of record CAIMOW010000007.1, read on the forward strand.
TAAAACAATGCG
>CAIMOW010000008.1 GCA_903843235.1 uncultured beta proteobacterium
CCCTCTACGCTAACAATCTTTTCATCTTTTACGTTATAGGTAATTTGACAGCCTACGCCACAGAATGGGCAAACTGAATCCACCTTACGGTCGACGGTTTGTGAACCGATCAAACCTTTTGGCATCAAAGCGCCAGTTGGGCAAGCTTGCACGCACTCACCACATGCAACGCAAGTACTATCGCCCATTGGATCATTGAGATCAAATACGATCTCACTATGGCCGCCACGCATGGCATAACCAATCACATCATTCACCTGCTCTTCACGACAAGCACGCACACAACGATTACATTGAATACAGGCATCTAAGTTCACTGCCATCGCTGGATGGGAGATATCACTGACAACCTTCTCACGACGCAAGGCTTTAAGTTCTGGGCGCACGGTGACATCCATCCGTGCAGCCCAAGTGCTGAGCTCACCGTGTTGATTCTTGAGTTCTTCTTCTTTGCTGTCGCCTACCCACTTGAAGCCATCAGCCGGCATATCGGAGAGCAACATCTCTAACACTAGCTTTTGACTCTTAACAGCGCGTTCGCTATTGGCTTTGACTTCCATACCAGGAGTAGCGCTACGACAGCAGCTAGGGGCTAAGGTACGCTCACCATTGATTTCAACTACGCAAGCACGGCAATTACCATCGGGACGATAGCCGTCTTTAAAGCACAGATGCGGAATATCCATACCATGGCGTTTGGCAGCCTTGAGAATCGTTTCACCTTCATAAGAAACGATAGTTTTGCCGTCAAGTTTGAACTCGACTGTTTGCAGTTCGAGCTCTTTAGGATTGGTTGGTGCGTTCATGTTTATCTCGTTTTCCCTTTTAGACTACTTCTTGTGGGAAATATTTTGCAATACAACGAATCGGATTTGGCGCAGCTTGACCCAGACCGCAGATCGAAGCATCGACCATCACCGTCGCTAGATCTTCTAAGGTTTCTTGATCCCAAGATTTAGCTTGCATCAACTTAGCAGCCTTACCGGTACCAACACGGCACGGTGTGCACTGACCGCAGCTTTCATGTTCAAAGAAATGCATCACATTTAATGCCATATCTCTAGCTTTGTCTTGATCACTAAACACCATCACAGCAGCAGAACCAATGAAGCAACTATAAGGCTGTAAGGTATCAAAGTCGAGTGGAATGTCATTCATCGTTGCCGGCAAAATACCGCCTGATGCACCACCAGGCAAATAGCCGTAGAACTGGTGACCGTCTTGCATGCCACCACAATATTCATCAATGAGTTCTTGAATAGTGATGCCAGCTGGTGCCAACTTGACTCCGGGGTTCTTCACGCGCCCGCTCACGCTATAGCTACGCAAGCCTTTGCGATCATGACGACCATACGAGCTAAACCACTCTGGTCCGCGCTGCACAATATCGCGCACCCAATACAAAGTTTCAAAGTTATGCTCAAGTGTTGGGCGTCCGAACAGGCCAACCTGTGCAATGTAGGGAGGACGCATGCGTGGCTCACCACGTTTGCCTTCGATACTCTCAATCATGGCAGATTCTTCACCGCAGATGTAAGCACCAGCGCCACGACGTAATTCAATTGAAGGTAATTTGAATGGGGGATTGGCTTTGAGCTTTGCTAATTCTTTTTCAAGCAACTCGCGGCAACCGTGATATTCGTCACGCAAGTAAATGTAGCAAGCATCAATTCCAACAACGTTCGCCGCAATAAGCAAACCTTCTAAGAAGCGATGCGGATCACGCTCTAAATACGTGCGGTCTTTAAACGTTCCCGGCTCGCCTTCGTCAATATTGACCGCCATCAGCTTAGGGGCGATTTGATCTTTAACAATGCGC
>CAIMOW010000009.1 GCA_903843235.1 uncultured beta proteobacterium
CTTTGCCAGCACCTGGTGCACCGAGCAGAATTAACCGCATTGTTTTCCCCTTAGAAGACTTTTGATTGTCCTGTATTTTTACTGCCAAGCTGCGGACGTATTCCTAGGATTATCCCCGAGTAGCAAAACAGGGCTTAAATGAGCCTTCAAGGCCTCCAGCTTAAGCGAATACGCTCTAAGTCCTCTTGGGTATCCACGCCTGCTGGCGGTACTTCTGAGGCCACGTGGACCTGAATACGATAACCATTCCAAAGGGCACGTAACTGTTCTAGGGACTCAGCTTGTTCTGGAGGTGCTGGCTCTAGGCGGGTGTAGGCCTGCAAAAAGTCTGCCCGGTAGGCATAAATACCAAGGTGACGTAAGTGTTTGGTGGGCACTCCAGAAGTCAGGTCTCTAACAAAGGGAATGGTGGCCCTTGAGAAATACATCGCTTCGCCAGAGCGATTGAGGACCACTTTGACGACATTGGGATTGGCAATCTCCACTGGGTTTTCGAGCGCTACTGCTACTGTCGCAATAGCGCAAGCGGGGTGATCAGCCAAAGCTTGCGCTACTTGATTAATAAGTTCGGCGGGAATTAAGGGTTCGTCACCTTGCACATTGACGACTAGGGCGTTATCAGGCAGTTTGAGTTGTTGGGCGATTTCAGCAATCCGGTCAGTTCCGGTAGGGTGATCAGCGCGAGTTAACAAGCACTCAATGCGATGTTCATCACAGACTGCTTGAATCTCTGGTGAATCCGTGGCGACGATGACGCTTTGTGCTGCCGATCGCATGGCGCGCTCAGCAACGCGCACGACCATCGGTTTACCATGAATATCAGCCAATGGCTTACGCGGTAAGCGAGTAGATCCAAGACGCGCAGGAATAACCACCAGAAATTCAGGGGTCTTGGATGAGTTACGCATGTGAAGGGTTGCTTAGGCGAGTTCGTCTGCTTCAAGACTGCGCGCTTCATCCACAAGCATGACGGGAATGTCGTTACGAATCGGGTACGCAAGACGATCCGCCTTACAAATCAGTTCTTGTTTTGCACAATCCAAATGGACTGGGCTCTTGCATAAGGGGCAAACCAAAATTTCGAGTAAACGCTTGTCCATAGGGTGTCTTTTATAAGGTGTATTGATTTGGGTCTGGTCTTTGCAAAATCGATTGCATCCATTCAGAGAGAGCATCAGGGATATTGACCGACATCGGTACAACCCAAATGCGCTCATCTGTAATACCAGCACATTTTACGGCATCCTTTTCGGTAATCAGGATGCATTTAGCGTCGATGTCGTTAAAAAACTGAGCCGTGTAAGAGCTGTGGTCAGGCCGAGAAATGCATTTAGCCACTACACCATGCTTTTGCAATGAATCAAAAAAGCGTTGTGGATTACCAAGCGCTGCAACAGCAGTCATTTTCTTGGGTAAATATTGATCAGCAATACTTTCAAGAGTTTGTTGATTACTAAAATGATTTAGTTGGTATGCCAAGCCCAGTTGTGGGGCCAAGGTGAAGGTACGTCGCCCTTGAAAATATTCATGTATGGGCATTGATCTTTGTGATGGACTGGCTGTCATCAGGGTAGCATCTCGATCTCGTGTTTTGGGCTCACGCAAGGGTCCAGCAGGCAATAAAAAACGATTTCCTTCACCACGCTCATCGCGCACCACAAACTCAATATCTCTACCACCTTCTCTGGCTGGCCAACGTGATAAGCCTGCATGCTGCAAGCCGTCATCACTGATAATCACATTGACTTCGGGGTGGTGTTTTAAGAGTGCGGTGATGGTTTCTTTGCGCTTTGGATAAACCCAGATTGGAAATTGACTCCCGGTGCGCTGAGCAATCAATACTGGTTCATCTCCAACAATGCTCGGATCAGAATTGCTGGTCACAGATGTTGGTATGCTGCTTGCTTGAGCCCCATAGCCGCGAGAAATAATGCCAGGTGTCCAACCTAATTCTTTTAATTTTTGGGCTAGCGCAATGACGATGGGTGTTTTTCCAGTACCACCAACGCGGATATTGCCAACAATGATGACTGGAACTGCAATCGGTTTTTCTTTGATGATACGAAGATCAGAAATCAGTTTACGCACGCGCAATACCAATCCATAGACCCACGATAGTGGCCAAAGCAATAGGCTAGTGGGCCCACGTCGCTCCCAAAAAGTTGGGGCTTTGCGAAAGTAGTTGGCAAAAGACATCGTCAATTTACTTTTTGGATTGACTGCTAAAAACAATATTGGAAAGATTGGCATCGCGGGCTGCTTCTAAGGCGCTCATCACCGCTTGATGCGGAGCTCTTGCATCGGCATCAATATTCACTTGAATGCTGGGGGCGCTATCTTGGTTAGTACTGTTTTGAGAAAGCTGACTCAGTGAGTTGCTCAGTTGACTGCGATCCGTGACTTTACCGTTTACCGCAAAACGACCATCGCGACTCACGGCAATATGAATTTGCTTGATGCCATTTTGACTTTCCACTCCACTAGCGGTCGGCAAGGTGATGGCCAATTCTTGGTAGCGTGTGAAGGTGGTGGAGATCATTAAAAAAATGAGCACCACTAAGAGCACATCAATAAA
>CAIMOW010000010.1 GCA_903843235.1 uncultured beta proteobacterium
AAAACTGTGGAAGAGCGTCAAGCAATCATGACGGCAAATCATGCAGAAATGGAAAAGCGTGCCAAAGAAAAAGGAATTACTTTACCGGCACATACGCCCCAAATGATGTCCGGCAGAATGTGCGGATAAGATAGTTGAGTGGGAGTAGGCTACCTTGTATGGAGTTATCCATTAGGGTGGCTTTTTATCATCTGATTTCCGAAAATTCTAAAAAAGAAGGGCTGTTCTCGCTAGTAGCAATGTTAGTTGAGGCTGAGCAAGAAGGGGAAAGATGATCTATATCAAAGTCACCTTTATCAATGCGCCTAATATAAAACAATGACTACCACTACATTATCTGCCCCCAGATATTCTTGGCCTAAGTCCTTCTTGGTTTTGGCCATATTAATTTGGTATGGCCTTTATGAATCTCTCAATCCAGTTTCAGAATGGCTTGTAGCGCTTTTGCCAATTGATAGGGCTAGCGCACTCGGCGGTGCCTTACAGTTCTTCTTATACGACACCCCGAAAGTATTGCTACTTCTCACTGGGGTTGTTTTCCTAATGGGAATGGTGAATTCTTATTTCACACCGGAGCGAACCAGAGTCATTCTGGCAGGCAAGTCAGAAGGTGTGGGCAATATCATGGCCGCTAGCCTTGGCATTGTTACTCCATTTTGTTCTTGTTCTGCCGTTCCTCTCTTCATCGGTTTTGTTCAGGCGGGTGTACCGTTGGGGATTACTTTTTCATTCTTGATTTCTGCACCAATGGTGAATGAGGTGGCTCTCACCTTATTGTTCAGCATGTTTGGCTGGAAGGTGGCGGGTTTATACCTCGCCTTAGGTTTATCGGTTGCGATTATTTCAGGGTGGATCATTGGAAGATTAAAGCTAGAAAACTACCTAGAAGATTGGGTCAGAAATATGCCCAAGACAGTGGCTAGTGTGGGTGCTGATCAGTTGACCCTAAGTGATCGCATTGAATCTGGTAAAGCCTCTATAAAAGAAATCGTAGTCAAAGTTTGGCCATACATCATTGTTGGTATAGCGGTAGGTGCCGGTATTCATGGCTATGTGCCAGAAGACTTTATGGCAAGCCTTATGGGCAAAGAAGCATGGTGGTCTGTGCCTGTTGCTGTGCTTATTGGTGTTCCCATGTACACCAACGCCGCTGGAATCATCCCGATTGTTGAGGCGCTCTTGGCTAAAGGCGCCGCTCTAGGTACTGTGTTGGCATTCATGATGAGCGTAATTGCATTGTCATTGCCTGAGATGATCATTCTTCGCAAAGTACTCAAGTTACGCTTAATCATTATTTTTACCAGCATCGTCGCGACTGGCATTTTGCTAGTGGGATACATCTTTAATGCTGTTTTATAGGGGCTAGATTATGGAAGTCAAAGTGCTCGGTACAGGTTGTAGTAACTGTAAGGCTACAGTCAAATTGGTTGAAGAAATTGCCAAGGAAAGAGGCGCTTCCATCACCATGGAAAAAGTAGAAGACATTCAGGACATCATGAAGTTCAACATTATGTCTACACCCGGAGTTGTGATTGATGGGGTAGTAGTTCACGCTGGTGGGATTCCCAGCCGTGAAAAAGTTGAGGCTTGGTTTGGGTAAACAGCATGCTCATGCATTAGATAGGCCAAGATATAACAGGCTTTTTGCTATTGGTGTTGGCCTGGATGTTACTTATTTAGTTTTTGAGACTTTCTATGGGTGGCAGATAAATTCACTCGCTCTGATTGCTGATGCTGGACACAACCTCAGCGATGTTGCGGGACTTCTACTAGCTTGGGCTGCAACCTACATCACAAGATTTCGACCCAATATGCGCCATACCTTTGGGTGGCAAAAAGCCTCCATCATGGCGGCCTTCATTAATGCGGTCTTACTTTTAATAGCCATGGGTTCATTGATTACGGAGTCTATTCAAAGACTTCAATCCCCAGTTCCTATGCAAGGCCTAACAGTGATTGCTGTTGCAGCCGTAGGAATAGTAGTTGATGTAGTGGGGGCCTTATTTTTCGTAAAAGGCGAGCATGAAGATTTAAACATGCGGGCGGCTTTTTTACACTTTATTTCTGATGCCCTAGTGTCTGTTGGCATCTTGGTTGCAGGCACTCTTTACCTTTGGTTTGAATGGATGCAGCTAGACCCAATTCTTAGCTTGCTGATATCTGTTGGCATTATTTTTAGCACATTGAATCTGTTGAAAAAAGCACTACACATGATGTTTGATGGAGTTCCTGACAGTATTGATTTAAAAAAGGTTCATCAATATTTAATAGGCTTAGAGGGTGTGGTACGGGTGGATGATTTGCATGTTTGGGCAATGAGCACGTCTGATATTGCTCTAATGGCGCACTTGGTAATACCTACTTATAACTCTGATGATAATTTCATTGGGGCAATACGAGAAAGATTACTCAGTGACTTTAATATCTCGCATGTCACTATTCAAATAACTAGACATATTAGTAGTCAGGAATGTGTGGAGATTACAGCGTGATCCTTGCTTTCTATTTGATTGCTGCGCCCGTGGTATTTCTATTTTCTGGCCGACAGCCATGGCTAGTATCGGCGTCACTCATCTTGCATTGCGTTAAGTTAAGCAAAGCATCTATAAATAAGGCTGAGTGAAACTAAAAAAGTAAATATAGAGAAGATTTGCAGTACCCTTGGCCCGCTTATTTTTCTCTCTAGAGCCTTGCCGATCAGAAGCCCGGCAAGAGAACCTATTGCAAATGGTGCTGCAATTGAAGTATTTAGGATTCCAGTAACCAAGGAGATGGTGGCCCCACCAGCAGAAACAATAGTAAGAACGCCCAATGAGGTGGCAACAATTGACTTCATTGGAAGATCTGTAAATTTTTTCAAGGAAGGTACGATAATAAATCCACCACCCACGCCTAGTAATCCGGATAAAAATCCAGCGCATGCACCGGCAAGCATTAGAGATCTTGCGCAGGGGATGGTCCAAATTAATTTCCCAATAGACATATCCAATTGACATGGAGGCGCTTTAAATGGTGGAGGGGCTGTACCGGCTAATGTTTGCGATGTATGAATAAACATTCGTCCAGATACATAAATGAGTATGGCGCTAAATAGCAATAGCATTGGAGTGTTTGGGGTACGTTGTGCTACCCACAATCCTATGGGCGATAGCATGAGGCCAAAGGTTGCCATGAGAACAGCTGCTTTATAGCGCAATACTCGTACTCTTAGGCCAATGAGTGCGCCAACTCCAGCAGAAAGAGTGATTGCCGTTAAAGCGATGGGGCCAGCTTCGGATATTGGCAAATGAAAGGCAAAAACCAATAGCGGCACGGAAAGAATCCCGCCACCAGCCCCGGTAAGCCCCATTAGAAGACCAATAAAAATTCCCAATGCCGGTGCTATAAAAAATTGATATTCCATTTAGATTTTTATTAATCCTTTACCGGCACAATTCTGCACTATGGTTAATCCTGGCAATACAAAGACGGATTACGATCGGATGTAAGTCTGGGTTGAGATATTGCGTTCATTGAATCTATTTTCCCTTAAGTTTGATGCCCAAGGGACTTGCTCTTAGTCAGAAACCTGTCAAACCTGTAAAATCGCATTAAAGTAGTGTTTTAGCATTGATTTTGCCGATATTTACAGAGCCAATATGAATAAGGATTTTTATGAATCAGCAGCGTCGCAATGTTTTGAAATACACGGCGGTTTTTGGATTAATGGCTTCATCAGGTTTGATTACTTTAGCTCGAGCTGAAGAGTGGAATAAAGCCGCATTTGAGGGTAAGAGCTTGGATGAGGTATTTAAAGCGCTTGGCACTGGCACACCAGATAAATCTGCTGTAGTTGTTATGAATGCACCTGATATTGCTGAAAACGGTGCAGTTGTTCCTGTTGGAATTTCAACAACCCTAAAAGCACAACAAATGGCGATCTTGGTTGAAAAGAACCCGGGCACGCTTGCAGCCCAGTTCTTTATTCCCGCAGGTACAGAGCCTTTTATGACTACGCGTATCAAGATGGCTCAGACCTCGAATGTTTATGCTCTAGTTAAGGCTGACGGTAAATGGACTATGGCAGTAAAAGAAATCAAAGTCACCTTAGGTGGATGTGGTGGCTAAGTTGCCAATCATTTACCACTTCAATATAAAGAACAGATAAAGGAACTACGATGGGTGATCCAATGCGCATTCGGGCAGCCGAAACTAATGGAATTGTGGATGTTAAGATTTTGATGAAACACGACATGGAGTCAGGTCAACGTAAAGACGCCTCAGGAAAGTTGATTCCTGCCTGGTTTATTACAACCGTGACTGTGAAGGCGCAAGGCAAGGAAGTTTTTGAAGCGGACTTTGGTTCTGCTATCTCTAAAGACCCGTTTTTGAACTTCAAATATAAAGGTGCTAAGGGCGATAAGCTACAGGTTAGTTGGGTTGATACACGTGGTGACAAGCGCTCTGATGAGGCAACTGTTTCTTAAGCACTTATGCTAAAACATCTAAACGTCTGTACCAAACTCTCATTTTTCGTTGCGGTGTCATTGATAGCATTTTCCGCAAATGCTCAAACTACTGCTGATGAGATTGCTAAGTACAGGGAAATGATTGCCGATGGAAACCCATCTGAGCTTTATGAAGCAGCTGGCGAGGAGCTATGGAAAAAACCATCTGGTCCTAAAAATGCCACACTTGAAAAATGTAATTTAGGCCTTGGTCCTGGCGTTATTAAAGGAGCTGCAGCTCAGCTTCCAAGATATTTCCCTGATACAAATACAGTACAGGATTTAGAGTCACGCTTAATTACCTGCATGAGTGCCTTGCAAGGAATTTCTGCTCAAGAAATTATTGATGCCCCCTTTCAAAGGGGACTCAAAAAAGATATGGATGCGATTGTTGCCTATGTCGTCACCTATTCAAAAGCCCTTAAAGTCAACGTGAGTACAAAACATCCAAAGGAGAAAGAGGCTTACGAGCTAGGCAAGAGGGCTTTTTACTTCGAGGGTGGTCCGATGGACTTCTCCTGTGCAACATGTCACGGATCAACGGGCAAACGCATTCGAATGCAAGATTTACCTAATCTCATGACTCAGGCTGGCGCCGCTGCTGGGTGGGGGTCTTGGCCTGCCTATCGAGTCTCCAGTGGACAATTTTGGACGATGGGATTACGACTCAATGATTGCTATCGTCAGCAGCGCTTTCCATTTCCAATTTATGGATCTGAACTTTTAACTGCACTGTCTATGTATATGGCCGTCAATGCCAATGGCGGAGTCATTCAGACGCCTGGTTTGAAGCGATAAGGCCAAAAAATGAATATGAATAGATTAAAAATAGTCTTTGCCACTTTTTTATTTGGATTGCTGCCCTTATTTGCTTTTGCTCAAAATAATTTGAATACTAAGTTCGACAAAATAATGGCAAATGGATTTAAGGCAGAAGGTATTGCCAGTCTAGATCGCATCCATCAAGATGAGACTCAAAAGTTTTGCTCTAATCCTAATTTTGTGAATACTAAGCAAGGCGCTATTAAGGCAATAGAGATACAAAAAATCAATATGGCGACTATATCTCAACCAACCGATGGTAAATACATTGGTGATTGGCAAAATGGTGAAACTATCGCCCAAAGCGGTCGTGGGGCAACCTGGACGGACAAGCTAGAGACTGTCAATGGTGGGGGCTGTTACAACTGCCATGAGATTAATAAAAAAGAAATCTCCTATGGGACTATTGGCCCAAGCTTATGGAATTACGGCAAGGCACGAGGATATTCACAAGAGGTGATTACTTATACCTGGAATCGTATTAATAACTCTAAGGCCTATAACGCTTGTAGCAATATGCCTCGTTTTGGACACTACAAATTGTTAACGCAGCAGCAGATTCAAGATGTGATGGCTCTGTTGTTAGACCCACAATCTCCAGTTAATCAATAACAATCGTCAATGTCTCTGAATCGTAGAGAGTTTCTTCAAGCGCTTTCAATTGCATCTGCAGGCGGTATGAGTCTTAACTCTGAGCTATCAGTCGCTCAGAGGGGTGCTAAATCATTTTACGATTTACCTCGCTTTGGCAATGTGCACTTGATCCATTTCACTGATTGCCACGCCCAACTTCTCCCAGTTTATTTTCGAGAACCAAATGTCAATATTGGTGTGGGATCGCAAATGGGCAAGACCCCTCACTTGGTGGGAGAATATTTTTTAAAAGCGAATGGCATTCAATCTGGAACGCAAGATGCGCATGCATTTACCTATCTGGATTTTAGTTCAGCCGCTAATCACTATGGACGTATGGGTGGCTTTGCCCAGATGGCTACATTAATTAAACAAATTAGAGCCTCTAGACCAGGTGCCTTGCTATTGGATGGCGGAGATACTTGGCAGGGTTCAGGAACAGCCTTGTGGACCCAGGGCCAAGATATGGTTGATGCTGCACTGGCACTTGGCGTTGATGTGATGACTGCGCATTGGGAGATGACTCTTGGTGAAAAACGCGTTTTAGAAATTGTCCAAAAAGACTTTCAGAACAAGATTTCATTCATCGCGCAAAATATCACCACTTCTGACTTTGGGGATGAAGTCTTTGCCTCTTACGTCATCCGTGAAATGAATGGTATTCCAGTAGCCATCATTGGTCAGGCCTTTCCTTATACCCCGGTCGCTAATCCTCGTTATTTCACTCCCAATTGGACCTTTGGAATACAAGAGCCTAATCTCCAAAAAACCATTGATCAAGTTCGATATATGGGGGCAAAAGTAGTCGTGCTGCTTTCTCATAATGGGATGGATGTGGATCTTAAACTGGCATCACGAGTTCGTGGCTTAGATGCGATTTTGGGTGGTCACACGCATGACGGTGTTCCGGTACCCGTTAAAGTGAAAAACTCTGGTGGAATAACATTAGTTACCAACGCTGGATCTAACGGAAAGTTCCTCGGTGTACTTGACTTTGATGTCAAGAGCGGCAAGCCTATTGATTTTCGGTACAAACTTCTGCCTATCTTTTCAGAGCTATTACCAGCCGATGCCAAGATGAATGAGCTCATTTCGAAAATGAGAAAGCCATTCGAGAGTCGTTTAAATGAACAGCTCGCAGTGACAGATGATCTGCTCTATCGACGTGGTAACTTCAACGGTAGTTTCGACCAAGTCATTTTGGATGGATTAATGACTCAAAAGAATGCTGAGATTGCGTTCTCACCAGGATTCCGTTGGGGGACCAGCCTATTGCCTGGTCAAACCATCACAATGGAAAATTTAATGGATCAAACGGCGATCACATATCCATACACCACAGTTTCTCTCATGACAGGTCAGAACATCAAGACGGTTCTAGAAGATGTGGCTGATAACCTATTTAATCCTGATCCATACTACCAACAGGGTGGTGACATGGTGAGGGTTGGTGGCATGCAGTACACCATCCATCCCAATGCATCGATGGGTAGCCGTATTTCAAATATGCAGCTTAATGGCAACCTGATTGAGGCTGACAAGAGCTATAGAGTTGCTAGCTGGGCCCCAGTAAGCGAGGAGGCGAGAAATTCTCCTACAGAACCAATTTGGGATTTGATGTCGCGCCATCTTAAGGAGACGAAGATCATTAAATTTAAGAAATTAAATGAACCCATGATTAAAGGTGTTTCCAACAATCTCGGCATAGCATCTTTGCATACCGACTAATCAACAATAAATCCTATGTATAACTTCTTTTCCAAATCTATTACACGTATTTTGTACGCTGCGATGCTGGGTTTAAGTATCCTTAGCTTTTCTCACTGTGCAATTGCTCAAACTAAAGTGGTTTATCACATCGATGATGCTCAAGCGCAGGGCCTTAAAGGCTTACGAAATATTCGAAACCATTTAGATGCAGCACCACATACTAAAATTATTGTAGTTACACATGCTGCGGGAGTTGATCTTCTAATGGATGGCTCCAAAGACCAAAAGAACAATATTGAATACGGTCCACTGGTCTCTGCACTGAAATCCCGGGGCGTTGTATTTGAGGTTTGTGAAATTACCCTCAAAAACCGTAATCTCTCAAAAGATCAATTCATGCTGGATGCTGATTTCACGCCATCTGGCGTAGTGAAAATAGCTGATCTGCAATATACAGATCACTATGCCTATATAAAGCCTTAAGCCATCATCCTTAACCGTAAAATATCCCTATGAATACCGTAGACATCGCGAGCATCAGCCACCAAGTCTTATGGGCTAGTTTTGCCGTAGCTTTTTTACTTGGCACCATTATGCAGCGCACTAGTTTTTGCACTATGGGTGCTATCGCCGATTTCTTTATGATGTCAGATCTTTCTCGGTTGAGGCAATGGTCGTTAGCGATGGGTGTAGCCATTATTGGGGTGGCAATCTTGTCCTCAATGGGCTTCATAGATACCACTAAATCTATTTACACCAGCAATCGCTTGTCGTATGTATCCATACTTTTCGGAAGCTTATGCTTCGGATCTGGAATGGTCTTAGCATCTGGCTGCGGAAGTAAAACCCTTGTTAGGATGGGCGGCGGTAATTTAAAGTCATTCGTGGTGTTTTTAGTTTTAGGTCTAGTCGCTTATATTACATTGCGTGGATTTTTGGCAGTCATTCGCACCAATATGCTTGATATTTTTTTCATTACCCTTAGTGGCAATCAAGACCTACCAAGTATTATTAGCTCAAGCCTCGGGCAGAATCGCTTAAGCACTCATTTTCTACTGGGTCTCTTAATTGGTGCTTGCTTTGTACTTTTTGCTTTGTTAAAAAAAACATTCTGGACTTTCGATAATCTATTAGCGGGGTTTGGGGTTGGTCTTGCAATTTGTGCTGTCTGGTGGATTTCAGGCCACATGGCCTTTGTGACTGAAGATCCGAATACGCTAGAAGAAGTTTTTTTAGCAACCAATTCGGGAAAAATGGAGAGTCTTTCTTTTGTTGCCCCATATGCTTACTTATTGGATTGGCTAATGTTCTATAGCGATACCTCCAAGGTTTTAACTATTGGAGTCGTAGCAGTTTTTGGTATGGTAAGCGGCTCTGCGGCTTATGCTCTTTCCACAAGGAGTTTTCGATGGGAAACTTTTGCTAACGCCGAAGACACAGCAAATCATTTATTTGGCGCTGCATTGATGGGTTTTGGTGGCGTTACCGCTCTAGGGTGCACCATAGGGCAAGGCCTCAGTGGAGCCTCTACATTGGCACTCGGATCTTTTTTAGCTTTACCAGGATTTTTCTTAGGTGCATATTTAGCATTACGTTATTTGCAATATCGACTTGCTCCGAACCCCTGCAGTTAATTGATTTCATAGATAGGATATTCAATGCAGATCAACTGGTTAGAATTTACTCCCGGACCCGCGCTCTTAGGTGGTGTAATACTTGGCCTTGCGGCTGCGTTATACGTTCATCTGCATGGGCGAATACTCGGTATCAGTGGAATTATTTCGGGTTTATTCACGCCTATATCTGGCGATATTTTATGGCGGTTAAGTGTGGTCCTTGGTTTATTGAGTACACCACTTTGGGCTGCATTACTCTTTGAAATGCATCCAATTCAGGTGATTGATGCAAGCTGGGTTGCCATTGTTATTGCGGGACTATTGATCGGCTTCGGGGCAGTTTATGGCTCTGGTTGCACTAGTGGTCACGGTATTTGCGGTTTATCGAGTCTATCCCCACGTTCTTTGGTGGCAACACTCGCATTTATGTCGTCAGGCTTTATCACTGTATTCGTGATTCGTCACTTGATTGGGGTATGAGATGAGAAAACACTTCAGCCTCATTAGTCAATATTTAATTGGTGTATTTTTTGGTTTTGGCCTGATTATTTCGGGGATGACCAATCCACAGAAGATCTTGAACTTTTTGGATCTTTCTGGGTCATGGGATCCTTCGCTGTTATTCGTGATGGGCGGTGCAATACTCATCGGTTTAGCAGGATTCTATTTACTTACTAAACGCAGTCATGCTTTTTTTGGTGGTGCGCTTCATGTTCCTACTAGGCGCGATATTTCAAAGCCCTTGGTGATTGGTAGCATTGTTTTCGGTGCTGGCTGGGGGATCGCTGGTTTCTGCCCGGGACCTGCAATTGTTTCCGTTGGATCTGGTCAAGCCAAAGCCCTTGTTTTTGTAATTGCCATGCTTGCTGGCATGTGGATCTGTGAGCGTTTCTTTGCCGCTCATAAGAAATCTGCCTGATTTAGAATCAAAGGTATTAAGCGTCTTCTATCTGATTAATTTTTTGAGGTTGAAATGAGTCTTCCTATTGCCTGTCATAACGATCAATTCGGTACCCTTGGTCAAATTGATCCTAGTCACCTTGCTGAGATTGCAGCACAGGGTTACAAGAGTGTAATTAACAACCGCCCTGATAACGAAGGCGGCCCTGATCAGCCAAAGAATGCTGATATTGCCGCTGAAGCTGAAAGACTTGGTCTTCACTATGTATATCTGCCAGTCGTTAGCGGTGCATTTACTCCTGAACAAGTTGTTGAGATGGCCCGTCTAATAAAAACGATGCCAGAACCGATCTTGGCCTTCTGTCGATCGGGTGCACGCTCTACCAATCTTTACCAATTAGCCTTACGGGTTCGCTAAGTACTCTATGCGGATCGAGATACCTAAAGAAAAGAGGCTTGTGCATGAGATGCTCATGCCGATTCGTTGGGGTGATATGGATGCCCTACGTCATGTCAACAACACGCTTTACTTTCGTTACATGGAGCAGGCTAGGGTAGAGTGGATTGAGAACTTGGGTTTACAAGTGGCCCCTGGAAAAGCTGCCATGCTGATGATGAATGGCTTTTGTAATTTCTATCAACAGTTGTCCTATCCGGGCGAGCTCATTTTGAAGACATATATTGGCAACCTTGGAAAATCCAGCGTTGACCTCTTTACTTCAATGTCTCTAAGCAATAGCCCAGATGTCATTAGTGCTGAAGGCGGCGCAACCATGGTATGGGTAGATCTAGAAACCAATAAATCAACTCCTTGGCCGCAATATCTTCTTCAGAAGATGGTTTAGGAGTGCTGCTTGCAGCTTAGTAATCCATACATCCTATCGATCGATCGTTTCAGATCGGAACGCAATCACTTCGATGTCATTATTGATGTTCGCTCACCTGCAGAATTTGCCCTTGACCATGTCCCTGGCGCAATTAATTGCCCGGTTCTCAATAATGAAGAGCGCGCGCAAATTGGCACACTTTATAAACAAGATTCTCCTTTTGCAGCAAAAAAGCTTGGGGCCGCATTGGTTTCTCGCAATATTGCCAATCACTTAGAGAACTCCTTTATTGATTTTCCAAGAGAGTGGCGCCCGTTAATCTATTGCTGGCGTGGTGGAGAGCGAAGTGGTGCATTCACACACATTCTTAATCGTATTGGTTGGAAAGCGATGCAACTTGAAGGCGGTTATCAAGGATTTCGCCGAACTGTCATCGATGACTTGCATCAGGCTGCGAAAGACTTTTCCTTTGAAGTGATTTGTGGCATGACTGGTAGCGGTAAGACGCGCGTCCTTCACGAAATCCAAAAGCTTGGTGCGCAGGTGCTTGACCTTGAGGGTCTAGCAATTCATCGTGGCTCTGTCTTAGGTAACGAGCCCAATATTGAACAGCCCACGCAGAAAGGTTTTGAGACGGCACTTTGGAATGCCTTTCAATCACTGGATAAGAATCAGATTGTTTTTGTCGAGTCTGAAAGTAAAAAAGTAGGCGGCGTACATATCCCCGATCCACTAATGGAAACGATTCGAAATGGTCAATGTATTGAATTGCGCTCCAGTACCAAAACCCGAGTTTCTTGGCTGATTCGTGAGTACCATCATTTTCTATCGGATACGGATAGCTTTAAGCATAAGCTAGGGCTGCTCACTTCTCGCTATGGGAAAGTGCAAATAGCCAAATGGGAAGAAGAGATCGATGCAAAGAATTTCGAGTCTCTCGTAGAGGAGTTGCTGGTCATGCACTACGACCCCTCGTATCAATCATCGATTGAGCGAAACTTTCCCAAATACAGTGCGGAAAAATGTGTTCAGCTAGATGACGACAGCGATGAAGCCTTTGCTCGGTCAGCAAAGGCCATCATGGCAACGGCAAGGACTTAACTAAAAGCCTGAATACCGGTTTGCGCGCGACCTAGAATCAGCGCATGAATATCGTGAGTGCCTTCATAGGTATTCACAACTTCTAAGTTGAGCATATGACGCACAACACCGTACTCATCTGAAATACCATTTCCGC
>CAIMOW010000011.1 GCA_903843235.1 uncultured beta proteobacterium
AGAGGTTCGCAACCCTTCTAAGACCGCCTGACTTTAAATACTCTTGAACTGCCTTTAGCTTGAACTGCTTGCTGTACTTGCTCATAAAACAAAACCCCCTTGGTTGGATATAGCGTCCAACTTTTGGGGGTCAGTTCAGAAGGTGGCTTTTTTATTGGTGCTAGAGGGAATACTTAATCAGCGTACGCGCCAGCTTTACGAATCACTGGACCCCATTTATTGATTTCAGATTCAAGATGGTTTTTGAGTCCAGCAGGGGTTGCTTTGCTTGGGGGAACAATTTCAATATTTGATTCTGCTAAGCGTGTTTTAACTTCTGGATCATTTAAAGCGGCGTTAAGCGCTTTGTTGATTTTGGCAAGCACGGCTGGTGGAGTGCCTTTTGATACATACATACCATGCCAAACTTTGACATCAAATCCTTTGAGGCCTTGCTCATCCAGTGTTGGAATATTTGGAAGAGCTGATAAGCGCTTCGGTGTTGTTACGCCGTAGGTCTTAACTAAACCATCTCTGATGTAAGGAACAGTTTGTGTCGTTTGATCGCACAGCAGGTCAACTTGACCGCCTAGTAAGTCAGTTAAGGCTGGGCCTGTGCCTTTGTACGGCACGGTAGTCAATTCCACACCTTCGCGGGACATGAACAACAAGCCACAGAGCTGTGAAACCGCGCCAGGACCGGCATTGGCCAAAGTCACCTTATCTTTATTGGCTTTGATATAAACCTCAAGCTCTTTAAAGTTATTAGGTGGGAAGTTTTTGCGACCCAAGAGCACCATCGGCACATCAACTACCTGACCAATGTATTCAAAATCTGTCATTGGATCGAATTGAAGTTTCTTATATAAGGCTGGTGCTGTAGCCATGCCCATGTGGTGAATAAAAACGGTATACCCGTCTGGAGCAGACCGAGCAACACGCGTTGCGGCAATGGTTCCGCCTGCGCCAACTGTGTTCTCAACAATGACTGTTTGTCCCAAGGATTTACCCATTGGAATAGCAATCAGTCGAGCCACTGCATCGGTAGGTCCACCGGCGGCAAATGGTACGACTAGTGTCACAGGCTTATTTGGGTAAGGATCTGCGGCAAGGACAGTTCCAATAAAGGAAGAGGCGAGTAGAGTGCCTAATCCTGCCAATATCGATGTACGTAATTTCATGTTTTCTCTCTGTCTAAATACTATAAAACTGATTGCTTGTTTGAATATGCTTACCTGCAAGTTTGATTCTGACAGCATTCTTGACTTAGCTAATTAGTGTTTACCAGCAATTGCGAGAGTTCTTTGGGCTAAAAGTACTACTGGGCGATCAATCATACGACCATCTAACTTAATTGCTCCTCCTTTAGAGGCTTTATCGGCCTCTATAACTCGCTGTGCCCAAGATATCTCTTCTTGACTTGGCATGAAGGCAGTCTTGACTGGTGCCACCTGTTTGGGGTGAATACAGAGTTTGGCGCCAAAACCCATACGTTTGGCTCGCTGAGCATCAGCATGAATGCGGTCAATATCATCGGTAGATGGGGTGACGCCATCAATCGGCGGGGCAATTTGGGCTAACCGGGAGGCTAAAACGATTTGGTAGCGTGCGATTTGTAGTTCGGTTTCTTGGGAGTCACAAACCATACCAAGATCAGCCTGTAAATCAATGTTGCCCAAAGCAAGTCGAAGCACTTGATTTGAGTTGGCGAGTTCTTTGAGTTTATCTAGCCCAATCGCAGTTTCGATCATAGGTACGATGGCCGTATTTGGCAGAATTTGTGCCGCCCCATTAATTTGATCCAAGGACTCGCTCTTCGGAATTAATAAGCAAGCAATATTGAGTTCTTGCGCCAATATCAGATCAGCTGCATAAAATTTTGTACCAGGTGAGTTTGACCTCAGGACTAAACGTTTCTTTTGTTCGGCTGTAAATTGAGGCCATGCTGCCCGAATGGCGCTACGCGCATTTGCTTTCTCATCTTCTGGAACAGCATCTTCTAAATCCAGAATGACGGCATCGGCACCACTATCTAAAGCTTTTGCAAAACGCTCTGGACGAGTTCCAGGGACAAATAAGAAATTGCTACTAAAGCCAAGAGGTGTGTCGATTGGGTTCATGAGGTAGATAAAAAATGGGATGCGTAAATGAAGTGTGCCAATTAATTGCCAGACAGTAAGAAGCCTATCTTGGACTGTTTGCGAACATTCCACAAGAGATCAATGGCTTTGCTCATTTCTGCTACGGTGGCGCCACCGCTAAATTCGGCAAGACGCATGGCTTTATCGGTAATTTCAGTGCGATTAAGAGTGTTGCCTGGATCGCCTTTTGGTTCATCGACGCGACCATCTAGGATATGTCCATTTTGTAGATGTACTTTGACCTTACCAATCCAGCGCTGTGGGTAGGCGCCATCAACCTCAGGATCTAAAGTCATGGTCACGCGATCACGGAACAAGCAAATAGCATCATCATGAAAATGTTGATCGAACTCTTGCAAGCCAGCAAACTGATAGTACGCAATGAGTGCTAATACTGTTCCCATCGAAAACTTGGATTGATGAACGGTGGCTGGATCTGTTACTGGCCCCAAGACATCAATCGCACCTTGATGAACCAAAGTTTCCACTTTCACTATGTCACTAGGTTTGAGTTTGTTTGCAAGCATGACTTGCAATAGGGCATCTGCTGCGGGATGAGTATGACGACAAGAGGCATGATATTTAAAGCTGGTTTCAGCAATAGTCCAGCGAGTGCCAAGACCATCCACTAATTTTCTTGGGTCCGAGTCGCTAGACATGCCGGCAGCCATACCTTGCTTGCCCTCCATGATGTGCTGAGCGCCAGTAAATCCAGCTTGTGCAATATAGGCGGACATTAAACCTGTCGCAGCAGCATGCGCAGTGTGTAATTGTTTTGAATCTGCAGCATCACGTAAGAATTCCCAAAGGCCGGCAGACTGAGTGCCAGCCGAACCAAAGGCGTGCAGCATTTGTTCAGGGCTAAGTTTTAGGAGATGACCAGCTGTCGCAGCGGCTGCAAGCGTGCCGGCAGTGCCTGTGGTGTGAAATACTTTGTAGTGTGAGCGACCTAAGAATTCACCAACCCGAATGCCGACTTCATAACCCGCGACTGCAGCTGTGAGCATTTCTTCACCAGATGCGCCAAGTGCTTGTGCACAAGCTAACGCAGGGGGAAATACCACGGTAGCGGGGTGAAAGACTGAGCCATTATGCACATCGTCCTGCTCGGCAACGTGCGATGCCGCAGCATTAGCCATTGCCGCTAGAAATGGACTGGAGCTCGCACGAGAAATCAATATTTCAGATGGGCCAATATGGGAACTATCGTAGCCACTCATGTTTTGTGCAAATTGCGTAATGATTTCAACAGGGCGCGAGCCCTTACCGGCAATCGCCGAGCCAAACCAATCTACCAATAAGTCTTCTGCACGATGAATGACATCATTTGGGATATCTTGTATCTTGAGATTAGCGGCAAAGCTAGCTAACTCTTTAGATAAATGGGGCGTCGACATAAAGGGTACCCGTTCTAGTTAAGCCAAGATTGCGGTAGCTTGCATTGTGAGCCAACCCTCATGATCTTCTGCCCAGATAAAGATTTTTTTACCGCTAGGATCTTTTTCGAGATCGGGTTTGGCACTCACTTTAAAGATATTGATATCAAAGGTGGGGCGGATGGCGCGGAATTCAAAACTCTTAAGCTTGCATCCTGGAATACTTTGACGTACGAGGTCAACTAACAAGGTTGCAATCAGTGGCCCATGAACAATCAGGCCTGGGTAACCTTCGACTTCAGTCACGTATTTACGATCGTAATGAATGCGATGGCCATTAAAGGTAAGCGCTGAGTAGCGGAATAATAAAACATCATCCGGCGTAATGGTCTTAGACCATTTGGCATCGCTTGGTGCTGGCGTTGGTGCAACTGGTTTGT
The DNA here is from genome assembly GCA_903843235.1 of uncultured beta proteobacterium. GTDB lineage: Bacteria > Pseudomonadota > Gammaproteobacteria > Burkholderiales > Burkholderiaceae > Polynucleobacter. The sequence continues at coordinate 3,937 of CAIMOW010000011.1, forward strand.
CATCTGGTCCAGGTGCGTCGCGATACACGATGTCATGCTCTTCAACGAGAGCCAAGCCATTTTGATTGGAGATCTCATGTTTGACTAAAACAAAAATCAAATCACCAGTACGGCCCGCTTTATGAGTAACGGATTCAATTTTAGAAACACGTTTGATCTCATCACCAACAGAAAGCGTCGCAAGCCATTGCACACGACTACCCGCCCACATTCGACGGGGTAGCGGAACTGGGGGCAGAAAGCCTCCGCGTTTAGGGTGACCATCAGGACCAATTTCGGATTGGCGAGCATGCGGTAAAAAGTACAGCCAGTGCCACAGTTCAGGCAAGAAGCTACCTTTGCTTGGCGCAAGATCTGGACGATCTAAGGTTGCCGAGAGTGCTCTGACTGGCGCAGCCGTAACAGTATCCTTAAGAGATTCTGTTTTGCCGAGCCATTCTTGGATGTGGGTCATAGTCTGGGGTTCGATTCGCATAACTTCCATTATGCCAATCTTGAGCCACTTAGGCTCCAAGCAATATGGAGCTGAGATAGGCTAAGAGTCCTGCGAAAGCAGAACCCGCTAACACCGTGATAACCCCTTTTTCATACCTGAAAAGCGCAAGCGCTGCCAATAGGCAGATCACCATAGAGATCCAAGAAATTGAACCTCCTAAGCCATGTGGCAGAAACACGTGATACGCAAAAAATAGACCTAGATTGGCGATAACGCCAACCACTGCAGCGGCAATTGCGGTGAGAGGCGCGGTGAAACTCAGTTTACCGTGGGTAGATTCAATAAGTGGCCCACCAACCAAAATAAAAAAGAAGGAAGGTAGGAAGGTAAACCACGTTGCTACGCATGCACCAAGAGCGCCAAACCAAAATGGGTTGCTATTGCCAATTAAATGTTGGATATGACCGGCCAAATAACCTACAAAGGCAACCACCATAATTAATGGGCCGGGAGTAGTTTCTCCTAGTGCAAGACCATCAATCATTTGTCCTGCGCTGAGCCATTGAAATTGATCGACAGCGCCTTGATAAACATAAGGCAGAACAGCATAGGCGCCACCAAAAGTCAGGAAGGCAGCCTTGGTGAAGAACCAGGCCATTTGTGGATAGAGTGTTTTCGATCCAAATAGAGCTGCAAGACTTGCCATTGGAATAATCCAAAAGAGAGCAGCAATGACAGAATGTTTGATGGTTTTCTGAATTTGAAATTGTGCGTGCTCTGGTGTAGGCGTGTTGTCGTCAATGAGGGCAGGAAGATGCTGAGCGGCCTCACTCGAGCCATGACTACTGTTTTGTTGAAAATATTGTGGATATTTCTTGCCACCCCAAATGCCAATACAGGCGGCAATTGCAACAATGATTGGGAAGGCTACATTCAGAATAAAGATGGCCAGAAAAGATCCCAATGCGATCCAACGTAAAGCTTGATTATGAATAGTGCGCCTACCAATACGCACAGCAGCATGGATGACAATGGCAGTTACCGCAGGTTTAATGCCAAAGAAGATCGCCGCAATCCAAGGCACTTGCCCAAAAGTGAGATATACCCATGACAAGGCAATCAAAATAAAAAGTGATGGCAAGACAAATAGAGTGCCTGACAAGATCCCGCCCCAACTGCGATGCATGAGCCAGCCAATATAGGTGACTAACTGTTGCGCCTCAGGGCCTGGCAGTAGCATGCAGTAGTTAAGGGCATGTAAAAAACGCCGCTCAGAAATCCAGCGACGCTTTTCAACTAACTCTTGATGCAGGACCGAGATTTGTCCTGCGGGGCCGCCAAAACTAATAAATCCTAATTTTGCCCAGAACTTTAAAGCTTCTGTAAGGGGAATTGGATTTTGTTTGACTTGCCCTTGATTCAACTTAATCGCCCATACCGACCGCTACTTGGCTAAAGCCATTGTCGACATAAATGATTTCAGCAGTAATGGCACTAGCTAAATCTGAAAGTAGGAATGAAGCTGCATTACCAACTTCCTCAATCGTGACGTTACGACGTAAAGGAGCGGCATTTTCAAAGCCACTCAAGAGCTTACTAAAATCTTTAATGCCTGAAGCGGCTAGGGTCTTAATGGGGCCTGCAGAAATGCCGTTGACGCGAATACCTTTGGGACCCAATGAGGTCGCAAGGTAACGAACAGAAGCTTCTAGTGAGGCTTTTGCAAGACCCATAGTGTTGTAGTGGGGGACGGTGCGCATTGCTCCAAGATAAGTCAAAGTTAACAATGAAGAATTTTCTCTGAGCATAGGGAGGGCTGCTTTGGCCATCGCTGGGAAGCTATATGCGGAAATATCATGGGCAATGCGGTAAGCCTCACGAGTAAATCCATCCAAGAAGTCTCCTGCGATTGCCTCCCGTGGGGCAAAGCCAATTGCATGAACTAGGCCATCGAGTTGGGGCCATACTTTGGCCAAATCCGTAAATACGGCCTCAATTTGCTCGTCACTACCGACATCACAGTCAAAAATGAGCTCTGAATTGAATTCTTTAGCGAAATCAATGGTGCGATCCTTAAAACGCTCGCCTACATAGGTAAAGGCTAATTCAGCCCCCTGACGGTGGCAAGCTTTAGCGATGCCATACGCAATGGATCGGTTAGAAAGAAGGCCGGTAATCAGAATTTTTTTGCCGGTGAGAAAGCCCATGATGTGTCCTTTGATTCAAATAAGATTTGCTAACTACAATTGTTGCATATATGTTCATCCGTACCCCCTTCCGCCAAATCACCTCTTTTTTGCTGCTAGCCCTATTGGCTGGGGCGGCGACCAATACAACACAGGCTGCGCAGGGAATTTCTCAGTACGGCAAACCTAAATATTCCGATGGATTTAGCCACTTTGACTATGTAAATCCCGATGCCCCTAGGGGTGGCACCCTGACTTTGCCCAATCCAGGGCAAAGAACCAGCTTTGATAAATTCAACCCCTTTACCTTGCGAGGTATTCCAGCGCCCGGGATCGAGCTGATGTTCGAATCCTTGGCCGAAGGGAGTGCCGATGAGGTTTCCAGTGTTTATGGTTTACTGGCTGAGGATATTGCAGTGGCAGCCGATCACAAATCGGTAATCTTCCGAATACGTCAGGATGCTAAGTTCTCTGATGGCACCCCGGTTCTAGCTGCTGATGTCAAACATAGTTTTGACGTCTTAATGAGCGGGCAAGCGCACCCTCGTTACAAAACAACTTTTGGGGATATCAAACAAGCGGTGGCTCTATCTGCTCGCGAGGTGCGCTTCGATTTTAAAAATACCAATACTGAACTGCCTATCTTGGCAGGAACCTTGCCAATCTTTTCTCGTAACTGGGGGAGGAGAGCTGACGGCTCAATGATTCCATTTGATCAGATGGCCTTTGAAACACCGATTGGAAGTGGTCCATATCTAATTGAGTCATTCAAGGCTGGAAAATCTATTACCTATAAAAGAAATCCCAATTATTGGGCCGACCATTTGGGTAAGCCTTTAAATATTCGCGTTGGTTTTTATAACTTTGATCGCGTGCTTTACAAACTTTATAGTGATGATGCTGTGCGGCTCGAAGCATTTAAGGCCGGTGAGTTTGATGCTTTGGTTGAGTATCGCGCCAAGATTTGGGCTAAAGGGTATGTGGGTGCAAAGTTCAATGACGGTACTTTATTAAAGAAGGCTTTCCTCAATCACAATGGCGCCGGTATGCAAGGCTTTGCCATGAATCTGCGCCGCCCCATCTTTCAGGATCCGCGTGTGCGACAGGCAGTGGGGTATGCACTCGATTTTGAGTGGCTCAATCGTCAAATCTTTTTTGATCAATATGGTCGCATCAACAGCTACTTCACGAATAGTGATTTGAGTGCAAACTTCGATGGCCCACACAAACCTACTGAAGCAGAGTTGAAATTACTTAAGCCCTTAAAAGCGAAATACCCTCAGTGGGTACCGGATGCTGCCTTTGGTCCAATGCCGGCTGCACCGTCTACTAAACCTCCAGGAAGCTTACGCCAAAACTTGCGTAAGGCTAGGGCCTTACTTGCAGAGGCGGGCTGGCAATATCGTGATGGTGCATTACGCAATATTCAAGGTGAGCCATTTCGCTTTGAGATGGTTGAGGATGGACCCTTCTTTTTAAGAGTGATTTCTGCGTATGTGCGTAATCTTGATAAGCTAGGCATCCAGGTGGATGTGAGGACCAGTGACTTTGCACTCCATCAAAAGCGCATGAATGAATATGACTTTGATATGACTACTATTCGCTTTCAGGACTCTCAAAATCCCGGTAGTGAATTATGGGATCGCTTTGGTAGTCAGGCCGCCAAGGAAAAAGGTTCTGACAACGTCATTGGTATTCAGTCACCTGTGGTGGATGCTTTGGTTGAAGAAATTACAAAAGCAAAGAATCGGGATGAGCTACGTGCAGCCACCCGTTCTTTAGATCGCGTGCTGTGGAATAGTTATTTTGTTGTTCCGCAGTGGTACAACCCAACACATCGCGTAGCCTATCGGACAGAAATGCGTTATCCCGAGCCTCCTTTGTATTACTCGGCAGAGGCATGGATCATGCAAAACTGGTGGAAAGAGGGACCTCAATAATGCAAGGACAAATGCGATCCTACATCTTTAAGCGACTACTCTTAATGATTCCAACCTTATTAGGTGTCTTAACGCTGACTTTTGCCGTAGTGCAATTCGTACCTGGCGGTCCAGTAGAGCAAATGGTTCTTGAGTTGAAGGGCAAGGGTAATGCCTCAGTAGGGGGCTCAGAGTCATCTGGTGCTGGCGCCACTTATCGTGGCCGACAAGGTGTTGATGCTCAGCGCTTAGAAGAGGTAAAAGCGCTCTATGGTTTTGATAAGCCACCACTTGAACGTTATTTCATGATGCTGGGACGTTTTGCAACATTTGATTTGGGTCAGAGCTATTACCAACATGAAAGCGTATGGCGTTTGGTAGTATCTAAGTTACCAGTCTCAATCAGTATTGGTCTGTGGACTTTCTTCATTACGTATTTGGTCTCTATCCCGCTAGGAATAGCTAAGGCAGTGCGTGATGGATCCCGTTTCGATGCTGTGACCAGCAGCATGATCTTGGTGGGTTATGCCATACCAGGATTTGTCTTGGGCGTGCTTCTGTTGGTACTGTTTGGCGGCGGTAGCTTCTTACAAATCTTCCCCTTGCGAGGGCTCACCTCTGATAACTGGAGTGATCTCAGTTTGATGGGTAAGGTAATGGATTATTTGTGGCACTTGGTGCTGCCCATTACTGCCTCTGTTCTTGGTAGCTTTGCTGTGGTGACAATGTTGACGAAGAATTCTTTCTTGGAAGAGATACGCAAGCAATATGTATTGACTGCTAGAGCAAAGGGCTTGACTGAGAAACAAGTACTTTGGAAGCATGTGTTCCGTAATGCCTTATTACCTTTGGTGACAGGATTCCCAGCAGCATTTATTGGCGCCTTTTTTACTGGCTCCTTATTGATTGAAACTTTGTTCTCATTAGATGGCTTGGGTTTACTTTCGTATGAGTCAGTGATGCGCCGCGATTATCCAGTAGTGTTTGGTACTTTGTATTTATTCACTTTAATTGGTTTATTCACCAAGTTAATTTCTGATCTTTGCTATGTCTATGTCGACCCTCGGATTCAGTTTGGTGCTGGGGGTGGTTCATGAGTCATTGGCAGCGATTTAAAGCTAGCCGGACAGGCTATGTGAGTCTATGGGTCTTTATGACTCTGTTTGGCTTAAGCATGTGCGCTGAATTGATTGCGAATGATAAGCCTTGGATTATTCGCTATGAAGGCCACTTCTATTTTCCGATTGCTCACAATCAAGCGGAAACAGTTTTTGGTGGTGACTTCGCGACCCCGACAGATTTTTTAGATCCTGATATTCGTCGCAATATTACGAGTAACGGTAATTGGGCGGTTTATCCACCGATTCACTATAGTTACGAAACACTCAACTACTTTTCACAAGTTCCCAATCCCGCACCACCGTCTTGGGATAACTGGCTTGGTACCGATGATCGTGGGCGCGATGTCTTAGCGCGCTTAATTTATGGTTTTCGTTTATCGATTTTGTTTGGTTTGGCGCTCACAATTGTTGGCGTTAGCGTAGGCATCATCACTGGTTCCTTGATGGGCTTCTTTGGTGGTAAGTTTGATTTGATTTCGCAGCGCTTGATTGAGATTTGGGCGGCCATGCCAGAGCTTTACCTCTTAATTATTTTTGCTTCGATTTTCAATCCCAGTATTTGGTTACTTATTATTTTGTTGGCCGCCTTTGGTTGGATGGGTTTATCGGATTATGTGCGCGCTGAATTTTTACGTAATCGCGCATTGGAATATGTTCGAGCAGCCAGAGCATTGGGTTTGACTAATATGCAAATCATGCGCCGCCATATTCTTCCCAATAGTTTGACGCCGGTAATTACTTTCTTACCTTTCCGGATGAGTGCGGCCATTCTCTCTTTGACGAGTTTGGATTTCTTGGGTCTAGGTGTACCTCCAGGAACACCTAGTTTGGGTGAGTTACTTTCTCAAGGTAAGGGCAATCTAGACGCTTGGTGGATTTCAGTTTCTACCTTTGTAGTTTTGGTGGCCACCTTATTACTATTGACTTTCATGGGCGAGGCCTTACGTGATGCATTTGATTCTCGTAAATCAGGCTTGATGAGTGGAGGGCGCTCATGAGTTCAGCTTCTAAGCTATTTAACCCATTGTTGCGTTATGAGGATCTATGCATTTCATTTGGATCTGGACGTCGTGAAAAGTTTGCCGTTCATCATCTTGATTTGGAAATCGGTGTTGGTGAACGCGTCGCCTTAGTCGGTGAATCAGGTTCAGGAAAAACCTTGACAGCACTGGCGCCTTTGCGACTTGAGCCAGAGGGGGCAAAGGTCTCAGGCCGGATTTGGTGGAGCGGCAAGGAAGATCTTCATAAGCAGACCTCTAGAACTCCAGTTGATCTTTTGTCTTTGCCGATCCAAGATATTCGTGAGATACGTGGTCGTGAGATTGCCATGGTGTTTCAGGAGCCGATGACTGCGCTCAATCCATTATTTACTGTTGGCAATCAAATCGTCGAAGCAGTGCAGGTCTATCAGCCACTGATCTCTAAAGCTGATTGCATGTTAACCGCGATTGAATTACTGAAGAAGACTGGCATACCTGAGGCAGAAACCCGTTTTCATTCCTACCCCCATCAACTCTCTGGCGGTCAAAGACAGCGCGCCATGATTGCGATGGCCCTAGCATGTAAGCCCCGCCTTTTGATTGCGGACGAACCAACCACTGCTTTAGATGTGAGCTTGCGTTTGCAAATCCTGGATCTATTAAAAGAGTTACAGGAGGAGGCGAAAGATGATGGCGGGATGGGTATCTTGCTGATTACCCATGATCTCAATTTGGTTAAACATTTCGCGCATCGGGTAGCTGTGTTGAATCAAGGAAATCTCATGGAAGTGGGGGCAACGAAACAAGTCTTTGAGCGACCTGAAGATCCTTACACGCGTGCTTTAGTCAATAGCCAGCCTGTCCGCGAGATTGCGCCAGTGATGCCGTTGGCCCCAGTTCTACTTAAGACCGATAACCTGTCGGTTTCTTATCCAACTATCCAATCTACTTACTGGTTCAAGAAGCAGCCTCGTCACCAAGTATTACGTAAGGTGAATTTTGAATTAAAACAAGGTCAGACCATTGGTGTAATTGGCGAATCGGGTTCCGGTAAAACTACCTTAGGCATGGCTGTGCTCGGATTGCTTGGCGATTCAATGGCAGAGGTTACTGGTGAGGTTGATATTCTAGGAAACGACTGGCAAACATTAAAGTCTGTTGAGCGGCGCGCATTGCGCTCCAGTTTGCAGGTGATTTTTCAAGATCCTTTTGGCTCGCTTTCTCCGCGCATGAATGTGATGCAAATTATTTCTGAAGGTTTAGATGTACATTTTCCAAATCTGTCTGCTGCAGAGCATGAGTCAAGAGTCTTGGATATGTTGCGAGAAGTAGGTTTAGATCGTGAGGCATTAACCCGTTATCCCCATGAGTTTTCTGGTGGGCAAAGACAGCGGATCGCTATTGCTCGTGCCCTTATTTTGCGCCCCCAGATTTTGGTTTTGGATGAGCCGACCTCCGCATTGGATGTTTCCATTCAAAAACAGATTCTGGCTTTACTGAGTGAACTCCAGAAAAAATACAACTTGGCCTACCTCATGATTAGCCATGATTTGGCGGTGATCCGTGCAATGTCGCATGAGGTGATGGTTCTTAAAGGTGGCAAAGTAGTGGAGTTTGGCGAGACCGAAGCCCTTATTAAGAATCCTCGGCAGGTTTATACAAAAGAGCTGTTTACGGCTGCTGAGCTTACTTAATTCGCCCTACAGCTGGTCTAAATTGGTGCATATGCTCTTGATCTGAGTAAAAAATCTTTTATAAACAAGATGTTAGCCCTAGAGTGAAGACTTGGTAAATTAAGAGTTCTTTGTTAAACTAATTTGATGTCACTCCAAAAAGCACGACTTTCATTGTCTTTAGCCACTCTTGTGCGCTTCGGTCTCATGTTGGGCTTTGCTTTTTCATTTTCGATGGCTCAAGCGGCGGAAACCTCACAAGAAGCCCCAGTTGATATTTCCAAAGATGCGCCAAAAGAAAGCATGTTCCAAGCAGGTAAGTCTTATTTTGCTCGCGTGTCGGATCGCTTGGTTGATTCCGTTTCTGGAAAAACTGAAGAGTTAATTAATCAAGCGATGGTGGTTATTGGTGTGCGCTATCGCTGGGATGCTGAATTGCCACAATCCGGTTTAGATGGCAGTAGTTTCGTTGGCTATGTGTTTAAAGATAAGTTGGGGTTTTTATTACCACGTAAATCTACTCAAATGAGCCGGGTTGGTAAACCAATTAATCGCGAAGAGTTGCAACCAGGCGACTTGGTATTTTTTAACACCATGCGCTTAACTTTTTCTCATGTTGGTATTTATGTTGGCGACAACAAATTTATTCACTCCCCATCCAAAGGTGCGAGTGTGCGCGTTGATGACTTAGGTAGTTTGTATTGGGATAAACGTTTTGATGGCGCACGTCGTCTAGACGGTAGCGATAACCTTGGTGATCAAGAACGTCAAGATTTACTTGATGAAGTCAAGAGCCTCAAGCGTAAGTCGCGCAGCCTTTAACTTATGACATCTTAGGCCGACTCGGCTTAATCTCAAATTCTTAGTTAGCCTTTTAGTTTTTCTTTGATCAGCGCCATTTGCGCTTGCGCTGCGGCTTCTCCAGCCAGGATGGCGGCATTTCTGGATTTAAAGTCACCGCCACTCATTTGTTTGAGTTGGGGCTGAATCACTATATCGGCACTTTTTAACTCATATTCATTGATACTTCTTTGCATGATGGAGATGGTTTGTTGCAGGATTCCAAAAGTTCCGCTGGCATCTTGATGAACCGGCTCTGAAGAAATATTTACTGCAATGATGAGGGTGGCCCCCATCTGCCTTGCATAACTGACGGGTACTGGAGCAATCAACCCACCATCGACATATTCTTTGCCGCTAATCACCGCTGGCTGAAATACGCCCGGCACACTACAGGAGGCACGTACTGCTAATCCAGTATTTCCAGTTCTAAATAAAACCCCTTTGCCAGATTGGAGTTCAGTTGCAACAATTCCCAATGGAATGCGCATTTGCTCAATCGTTTTATTTTGTACTTCACGGTTCACCATGTTTTGCAGGGCATCACCCTTGATCAGTCCGCCAAAGCGACCGGCAAAAGGTAGCCCCCAATCTGCAATAGTAGCTTCATCAAGGTTGAGAGCCAGTCTGTTGAGATCATTCCCTGTTGCACCAGAGGCCAATAGGGCAGCAATCACACTGCCAGCACTGCTGCCGACGACAATATCTGGATGAATTCCCTGGGCTTCAAGCGCCTTAATCACGCCAATGTGGGCAAACCCGCGAGCAGCGCCTGCTCCTAGAACAAGGCCGATAACAGGCTTGCGGCTGGTAAATACCCCGCAAGAGCTAAGGCTTACACAGCCTGCAAGAGCCCCTAGACCCAGGCTAAGATTCAAAAAACGGCGTCTTTTTGTGAGGTCGGAGGCAGATATGGGGGTTTTAGGTGGAAATTGGTGCATATAGCTATTGTATTGAGCCTACCCTATAATGGCTCCACGGTGAACGAAGATAAATCGTTTCAGCGCAGACGGGCCCCTAATCAGAATTAAAGAGACGGAATGTCCGTAGTAGCTAGATAACACCACAAACCCATTACTGAAATACATTATTAAAGTCTAGTCAGGATATTGCCTGATAGCCCGAATTTTATGGATGATCACCACAAGCGTGTAATTGAAACAGCCCTCCTGTGCGCGCAGGAGCCGCTTACTGTAACTGATATCACCCGATTGTTTACGGAAGATGTTGTTGGTGCAGAAATAGAAGATGTTTTACTAGATCTTCAACAAGCATGGCATGACAAAGGGATGGAGCTAGTTCATATTGCTACAGGCTGGCGTTTTCAGAGTCGTTTGTCGATGCGCGAATACTTAGATCGCTTAACACCAGAAAAGCCGCCAAAATATTCTCGTGCAGTGATGGAAACGCTAGCAATCATTGCTTACCGTCAACCAGTGACGCGTGGTGAGATCGAAGAGATTCGTGGTGTTGCTGTGAGTAGTAACGTGATGAAGCAATTGGAAGATCGTGGTTGGGTTGAAGTGATCGGCCATAAAGAAACTATTGGTCGCCCTGGTTTATATGCCACTACCAAACAATTCTTGGATGATTTGAGTTTGACCAACTTGCAGAGCTTGCCAATCCTGGAAGATTCTGCGCCGATGGCGGCCGCTGAGCAATTAGGACAGGCTGTCATGGAGTTTGATCCTGCTGCTACTGTCGAGACAGTAGTTGAGCTTGATGAGAATGGCCAAGAGATTATTCAAATTGACTTTGAAGAGGTTATAAAAGAAATAACGGAAGATACAAGTACAGAAACAACGGAAGCAGTAGAAGAGGTTCCCCCTGAGTCTGAAGATAAAACAGACGAAACAAAATAATAATTAATGACAAGCTCTAACGAAAACGATTCATCCCCAGTAGCTCCTTCATCGGCTAACCCTACTAATACTGAGTCAAGCCCATCCAATAATGACGGCGCTTCTCCTCAAGGTCGTGAGGGTGGTGAACGTCGTCCACGTCGCACCGGGACTGGCAAACATCCCTTTAATAAGAAGCGCCCCTTTAATAAGGACAAGCCTCGTAGAGAAGGTGGCGATACCAATGGTCCTCGAGAAAGTGGCGGCAATCAGTCGGCAAAATTAGCCCCCAATCCTGCTGAGATTGAGGCTTTATTTGCTTCAGTGGTATCCGGTGCATTCGACGCGGCATTAGATGCTCCAGAAGCGCTTGAAGCGAAAAATCCTGATGGCGTTAATGAGAATGAGGTTTCTCATCAGACTGGTGCCGAGCGTCGTGCACAACGTGTGCGTCACGATGAAGATGCGGATATGCCTAGCGATGATGAGATGAGCAGTTTGCAATTTGCAAACGTAGATGACTTACCTCTGAGTTTGCGCGATGAGGTCTGGTCTGACTTAGATGGTTTAGATGATGATGCTGACGATGAAGACACCGTTAAGCTACATAAAGTATTGGCTGATGTCGGTATGGGTTCACGCCGCGACATGGAGGATTTAATCATTCAAGGTCGTGTATCGGTGAACGGCTTACCTGCTCATATTGGGCAGCGTATTGGGCCTACAGATCAAGTGCGTATTAATGGCAAGCAAGTCCATCGCAAGATTCAGACTAAGCCGCCACGTGTGATCATGTATCACAAACCTTCTGGTGAAATCGTGAGTCAATCCGATCCAGAAGGGCGCCCAACCGTATTTGATCGTTTGCCTAAGCCGCGACAAGGTCGCTGGATTGCGGTAGGCCGTTTGGACTTCAATACAGAAGGCTTACTCTTATTTACCACTTCAGGTGAATTGGCAAATCGCTTAATGCATCCCCGTTATGGTGTCGAGCGTGAATACGCTGTGCGTATTTTGGGTGAATTGAGTCAAGAGAATACCTCTCAACTCAAGAGCGGTATTCAGCTTGATGATGGCCAAGCACGTTTCTTGCGTTTATCTATGGGTGGTGGCGATGGTGCTAATCGCTGGTATCACGTTGCTTTAACTGAAGGCCGTAATCGCGAAGTGCGCCGCATGTTTGAAACTGTTGGTCATGTTGTTTCTCGATTGATTCGCACTCGTTATGGCATGTTCTTACTGCCTCCACGTTTGCGACGTGGAAAATGGGAAGAAGTGTCTCCAGATGGTGTTGCTAACTTAATGAAATCTGCCGGTTTAAAAGTACCTCAGGCCCAAGACAAGGGTCGTCCAGGCCCTGGTACACATGGTCGCGATCGTCATGCGGGTGTTGCTGCGGAAGATTTTCAACCCGATCCGATGCAAACTTCAGTATCTTATTGGGGATCGCGTGATGCTTTGACTATGGCCGATGGCCACAATGGCCTGACCCATCAAGGTAGGGGTGGTAAACCTGCTGGCGGCGGTGCGACTGAAGGGCGCGGCCCTTTCCGTGGTCGAACTCAAGGCGGCAGACCAGGTCAAGGTGGTGGTCAAGGTACTCAGGGCAGAAATGGGCAAAACCGTAGCAAGGGCGCAAAAGTCCATCACGGACAGTCCGCTTTTGTGACTGCAAGCCCGCAAAGTCCTGGTAATGGACCCAAACGGGGCGCACCGAAAGGGCGCAAACCATTTAATAAAGGCCCCAGAAAGCCTCGAAATCCAAGCGAAAGCTTCTGATTTCTATCGGTTTTCCCCTAAATCAGCTATAATTTTGGTCTGCAGCAGTTTGCTGTTGTTTTTAGTAGTTACCGACTGATGTTGCGATCAACGTAAGTCGGCCTGTTCTGAATTTTGAGAATATGGGCTTCAAAGCCCATTTTTTTTTGCCAAATTGGCTTGAAGGGGTGTCGTGAAAGATCAGCAGATTATTTCTGCAGAGCTGGAAAACTTGGGCTACGCGCTGGTGGATATCGAGCGTGAAGCAGGAGGTTTGCTGCGCGTCACGATTGAAAACCCCGATTACGAGCGTTTAATTAACGTGGAAGATTGCGAAAAGGTAAGTCACCAGCTGAGCTACACACTGCCAGTTGAAAATATTCCTTATGAGCGTTTAGAGGTTTCTTCCCCAGGTTTAGATCGTCCCGTGAAGTCTGCAGCAGATTTTGAGCGCTTTTCTGGTATGGAAGTAGAGATGAAGTTGCGTGTTGCCGTTGGCGGCCGCAAGAATTTTCGTGGTGTGTTGCAAGGTTTGCTGAGTGGTGAATTAAATTCCCCTGATGCGAAATTTGGTTTGTTGTTTGAAGGTGCCGATGGCGCCGAGTCTCAATTGGAGTTTTCTTTAGCCGAGGTCGATAAGACTCGGTTGGTCCCTGTTATTGATTTCAAAGGAAGAAAGTCATGAGCCGAGAAGTTCTCATGTTGGCAGACGCCCTAGCGCGTGAAAAAAACGTTGATCAAGCAATTGTGTTTGAGGCGCTAGAGATGGCCTTAGCCTCTGCGACTAAGAAGCGATATACAACAGAAGATGTTGATATTCGTGTCTCAATCGATCGCGAGTCTGGTGAATACGAATCCTTCCGTCGTTGGTTGGTCGTACCAGACGAAGCTGGTCTGCAAGAGCCTGATAAAGAAATTTTACATTTCGAAGCTCTCGAGCAATTTCCAGATATGGAAGTTGGCGAGTTCATCGAAGAGCAAATTGAATCCTTAGCCTTTGGTCGTATTGGTGCACAAGCCGCCAAGCAAGTGATCTTGCAGCGTATTCGTGATGCTGAGCGTGAGCAAATTTTGAACGACTACCTTGATCGTGGCGAAAAAGTCATGACCGGTACCGTTAAGCGTGCCGATAAGAACGGCCTCATTATTGAATCTGGTCGC
>CAIMOW010000012.1 GCA_903843235.1 uncultured beta proteobacterium
ATCAGTGGGGCAACCACATTAACTATGGTGTGCGCGAATTTGGTATGAGCGCCATCATGAATGGTATTGCTTTGCATGGCGGTTACATTCCCTTTGGTGGTACATTCCTGACCTTCTCCGATTACAGTCGTAACGCATTGCGTATGGCTGCATTGATGAAGTTGCGTAGCATCTTTGTCTTTACTCATGACTCGATTGGCTTGGGTGAAGATGGCCCAACGCATCAGTCTGTTGAGCATGTGGCTAGTTTGCGTTTGATTCCAAACCTGATGGTTTGGCGCCCATGTGACACCACTGAAAGCGCGGTAGCTTGGGGCTCAGCCATCGAGCGTAAGAATGGCCCAAGCGCATTAATTTTTAGTCGCCAGAACTGTCCATTTGTGTCACGCAATTCGCAACAGATTAAAGATATTGCTCGCGGAGGATATGTTCTGCGTGACTCGAAGAAATCCAAGGTTGATGCGGTCATCATTTCTACGGGATCTGAAATTGCCTTGGCTTTGCAAACAGCCGAGCGTTTAGAAAATGAAGGTTTGGGAATTCGCGTGGTGTCGATACCCTCAACTACTGTATTTGATCGGCAAGATGCTGCTTATAAGGCCAAAGTTTTGCCGGCGAATGTTCCGCGTATTGCAGTTGAGGCTGGTGTCACGGATTTTTGGTGGAAATATGGTTGCGCAGCAGTACATGGTGTAGATACTTTTGGTGAATCTGCACCTGCACCGGTGCTTTATGAATATTTTGGCTTAACAGTGGATGAGATTGCAAAAACAGTAAAGCAATGTATTGCCAATCAATAAGAGCAGTGAGAAAAATAAAACGTATTTATTACAGAATTTAAAATTAGTAAGGGGAATTAAATGACAATTCGTGTCGCTATCAATGGTTATGGTCGTATTGGACGTATGGTCTTGCGTGCCTTGTATGAAGATCAGCTTAATGGAAAGCCAAGACGTGATATCAAGATTGTTGCGATTAACGCAATGGGCGATATCGATATCAATGCCCATTTGACGCAATATGATTCTGCGCATGGACGTTTTCCTGCTGAAGTAAAAGTCGATGGTGATTGCATGGTGGTGAATGGCGATCGCATCAAGATGTTCTCAACCCGTAATCCTTTGGAAACGCCATGGGGTGAGCTAGGCGTTGATTTAGTGCTCGAGTGTTCTGGCAAATTTACTTCTAAAGAAAAAGCCATGGTGCACATTTCCCAGGGTGCCAAGAAAGTATTGATTTCTGCGCCTGGCGAAAAAGATGTGGATGCTACGATTGTTTATGGTGTGAACCAGCAAGTGCTTAAGCCAAGTGATGTGGTGGTATCTAATGCCAGTTGCACTACCAACTGCTTGGCACCATTGGTTAAGCCATTGCTAGAGAAGATTGGGATTGAATCTGGTTTGATGACAACCATTCATGCGTTTACAAACGATCAAGTTCTAACCGATGTGTATCACAAGGATATGCGACGTGCTCGCTCTGCAGTGACCAGCATGATTCCAACTAAGACCGGTGCAGCTAAAGCGGTTGGCTTGGTGTTACCCGCTTTAGCGGGGCGCTTTGATGGTTTTGCGATGCGTGTTCCAGTAATTAACGTTTCTGTAGTGGATTTGACTTTTGCTGCCAGCCGCGCGACTAGCGTGGATGAAGTGAATTCAATCCTCAAAGCGGCCAGCGAGGGTGAGCTGAAAGACATTTTGGGCTTTAACACCTTACCTTTGGTTTCTATCGACTTCAACCATGATCCACGCCCCAGTATTTACGACGCCTCGCAAACGCGCGTTTCTGCAGATGGCAAGTTGGTCAAGGTATTAGCTTGGTATGACAACGAATGGGGTTATTCAGTCCAAATGTTAAATGCTGCTGAGGCTTTGATGGCTGTAAAGTAGGCTAGGATTGCTAAAAGTAGTTTTCTATGTAAAAAAGACCTCAAAATGCGCTAAATGAGGTCTTTTTCCTTTATTTGAGCTTATTTTTCTATATTTAACTACTGCTGTTTATTCCGACAATTCTTCTTATCGCAGTGCCCATACATGGCTAATGTGTGCTCCTGGAGCTTAAATCCAAGGTTTTTGGCGATATCCCGTTGCCGTTTTTCTATAGCTTCGTCTACAAACTCCTCTACATGCCCACAATCTAGGCAAACCAAATGATCGTGATGTTGACCTTCATTTAGTTCATAAATCGCCCGACTATCACCCTTGGAGGACTCAAAATGACTACGAAGCAACAGCCCGGCCTGCTCAAACTGAGTAAGAACGCGATAAACCGTTGCCAAGCCAATCTCTTGATCATCTTTTGCGAGGGCATTAAAGACGTCTTCGGCGCTAAAGTGGATGCCTCCATTCTGATGAAAAAAGTCCAGAATCTTCATACGGGGACCGGTAGCTTTTAGGCCAATACCGCGCAAATCTGCTGGAGTAGGGTTTTGAGTCGTATTCATGGCTTTGGGCGCTAAAATCAATGTCTTAATGATACGGCCAGCCATGCAAAATTGCCTTGAACTTTTTAGACGTTTTTTGAGCCCTGCTTTGCGAAGCTTATGGACTGTTACCTTTATTGGACTCATCAGCCTTAGTGGGTGCACTACTGCAGTGGATGAAACCCAGCGCAATTGGATGAATAAGATTTTCAGACCTTATGTCCCCGATATTGTTCAGGGTAATTTTGTATCTTCAGAGCAGTACTCTAAATTGAAGCTTGGTATGACGCGTGAGCAGGTGCGACAAATCTTGGGCACTCCTTTATTGGCAGATTACTTCCATTCAAATCGCTGGGACTATGTTTTTGAATTTAAGCGCAATGGTCAAATAGTTGGCAAAGATCGTCGTGTGACATTGTTTTTTGATGGGGATAAGCTCGTGAAGTTTGAGGGTGATGCCTTACCAACGGATGTGGAGTTGGTTGCAGAGATTGATAACTACGCTAAATCTAAGCGCTCGTTCTGGGATGTGATGACAGGCTCGAATAAAGCGCCAGTTACAGCGCCTCTACAGCAGCCTGAATTGCTGGTACCGAGCAAAACCGATAACCTGTCTGCTGGTACACCCATACCTCCTGCTAGCGAAAGCAAAAGCTCATTCTGGGACTTTTTTAGCTTCTCAAAAAAACAGCCAGAAGCGCAAGCAGTGCCACAGTCTGAAGCATTGGGGCCTGGTGCTTTGAATGTTCCAGCGGCAACTGAGTCTAAGTAGCGATAGCTTGCAATCGAATTACTTTTGTATTGTTGTCAAAGCAGGCGGCTTTGAATACCTTTAATAATAAGAAGCGAAGAAACAAATGATGAAGATTGCAATTGCTGGAGCAACCGGTCGCATGGGAAAAATGCTGATTGAAGCTGTGCTCAATACTGCTGATACTCAATTAGTTGGCGCGCTTGAGCATAGTTCCTGTCTTCAGCTAGGTGAAGATGCAGGCGCATTCTTAGGTAAAAAAACTGGCGTAGACATTACTGCTGATGTAGCGCAAGCTCTCAGTGGGGCCCAATTTCTGATTGACTTTACCCGTCCAGAAGGAACGATGGCTCATTTGGCTGTTGCCGAAAAAACTGGCACCAAAATGATTATTGGTACTACTGGTCTCAATTCAGAGCAGATCACTAATCTTCAAAAAGCCTCGGAAACATTAGCAATTGTGTTTGCGCCCAACATGAGTGTGGGCGTCAACGCGACTTTCAAGCTGCTTGAGATTGCCGCCAAGATGTTGAACCAAGGTTATGACATTGAGATCATTGAAGCGCATCATCGCCACAAAGTAGATGCACCTTCAGGTACAGCATTAAAGATGGGGGAAGTGATTGCGGATGCTTTGGGTGAGAAATTGGATGATGTCGCTGTTTATGCTCGCGAAGGCCATACCGGCGAACGTAAAGAAGGCTCTATTGGGTTTGCAACCATTCGTGGTGGCGATATTGTTGGCGATCACACAGTTTTGTTTGCTGGTGATGGCGAGCGGATTGAAATTAGCCACAAATCCTCAAGTCGTCAATCGTATGCTCAAGGCTCTTTGCGTGCCGCACGCTTCTTGCAAACCCAGGTTTCTGGCCTATACGACATGCAAGATGTTTTGGGATTGCGCAAGTAAGTTTTCTGCAAAAAATCATTAGCCAATAAAAATAGAAGAAAAGAGTTGTATTGAATGAGTAAGGATTACGACCACCGCAGTATTGAAGCGGCAGCGCAAGCTGATTGGGAGAGCGCACAAGTTTATAAAGTGGCTGAGAATGCAGTTGATGCTACTGGTAAGAAAAAACCAAAGTATTACGCCTGCTCAATGTTGCCTTATCCATCCGGTAAGTTGCATATGGGCCACGTACGCAACTACACCATCAATGATGTAATGGCACGCCAATTGCGCATGCAAGGCTATAACGTATTAATGCCGATGGGCTGGGATGCTTTCGGTATGCCTGCTGAAAATGCAGCGATTCAGAATAAGGTTCCGCCTGCCAAATGGACCTACGACAACATTGCTTATATGAAAAAGCAAATGGCTGCGATGGGTCTGGCGATTGATTGGTCACGAGAAGTGGCAACTTGTAATCCTGACTACTATCGTTGGAATCAATGGCTCTTTTTGAAGATGCTAGAAAAAGGCATTGCTTATCGTAAGACTCAGGTGGTGAACTGGGATCCAGTTGATCAAACTGTTTTAGCTAACGAACAAGTCATTGATGGTCGCGGGTGGCGTTCCGGTGCTTTGGTTGAGAAGCGTGAAATACCAGGTTATTACTTTAATATCACCGCGTATGCAGAGCAATTACTTTCTGGTTTAGATAGCTTAGGCTGGCCTGAGCGCGTCAAAACCATGCAGCAAAATTGGATTGGTAAAAGTCGCGGCGTGCGCTTTGCTTTTAAGCACGAGATTGCCGATGCTCATGGCAATTTTATTCAAGACGGTCAGTTATATGTGTTCACCACTCGTGCAGACACCATCATGGGGGTTACCTTCTGCGCAGTTGCGGCTGAACATCCTTTGGCTGCACAAGCGGCAATTAATAATCCTGCGCTTGCCGCCTTTATTGAGAAATGCAAAACCGGTAGCGTGATTGAGGCCGATCTAGCCACACAGGAAAAAGAAGGGATGTTCACCAGTTTGTATGTGACACATCCTTTGACAAATGAGCCAGTACCAGTTTGGATTGGTAATTATGTTTTGATGTCTTATGGTGATGGTGCGGTGATGGGCGTGCCCGCACATGATGAGCGTGATTTTGCATTTGCCCTGAAATACGATTTACCGATTAAGCAGGTGATTGCTTTGCGCGGCCCTTCTGAGATGTTTAATTCAACCCGTTGGCAAGATTGGTATGCCCAAAAAGAGGGCGTTGAATGTCTTAATAGCGGTCAGTACGATGGCATGTCGTATGAGGAAGCAGTGGGCGCTGTCGCTAAAGATTTAGAAGCAATGGGTATTGGTGAAATCAAAACCACTTACCGTTTGCGCGACTGGGGAATTTCACGTCAGCGCTATTGGGGTACCCCGATTCCCATTATTCATTGTGGCGATGAGAAAAATCCAGGTTGCGGTGCAGTTCCAGTTCCAGAATCTGATTTGCCGGTGGTATTGCCTGAGGACTGTGTGCCAGATGGTAGTGGTAATCCACTTAATAAGCGCGCTGACTTCCTCAATGTGAAGTGCCCCAAATGTGGCAAGCCTGCGCGTCGCGAAACTGACACCATGGATACTTTTGTCGATTCTTCTTGGTACTTCATGCGTTACACCGGCCCTAAAGCGACAACGATGGTAGATGAGCGCAACGAATACTGGATGCCAATGGATCAATACATTGGCGGTATTGAGCATGCCATCTTGCATTTGCTGTATGCGCGCTTCTGGACTAAGGTCATGCGGGATCTTAACTTAATTACCTTTGATGAGCCTTTCCAGAATTTGTTAACCCAAGGCATGGTTCTGAATGAAACCTACTACACAGAAGATGCCTCAGGTAAGAAGACTTGGTTAAATCCCCTTGATGTTGAGTTAGATCTCGATGACAAAGGTCGCCCACAAGGCGCTAAGCTCATAGGTGATTCCTCTAGTACCTCCATCATTATTGGTGGCGTTGAGAAGATGGCCAAGAGCAAAAACAATGGTGTTGATCCACAGGCCTTAATTGATCAATATGGTGCCGATACCGCTCGAATTTTTACGATGTTCGCCGCTCCTCCAGAGCAACAGTTGGAATGGTCAGGTGCTGGCGTTGAAGGTGCATCACGCTTTTTGCGTCGTGTTTGGATGTATTCCAGCAGTCAAGCTGCTGCTATCAGTGTTGCATCAGATAGCTTGCCGACTGACTTCAGTCAGGCTGAAAAAGCATTACGTCGCGAAGTGCACTCCATTTTGAAGCAGGCTAACTTTGATTATCAGCGCCGTCAGTACAACACCGTTGTTTCTGCTGCCATGAAGATGTTAAATGTTCTTGAGCCAGTGAAGTTGGGTGATGGTAGCGCCATTAGTGCCCCTGTGCTCAGAGAGTGTTTGGGCATTCTCTTGCGCATCCTTTATCCAGTGGTACCCCATTTGACGCATGTGCTTTGGAAGGATGCTGGGTACTTCAAAGTATTTGGACCTATATTAGATGCCCCATGGCCTACGGTAGACGAGGCAGCCTTGGTTCAAACTGAGCTGACGCTCATGTTGCAAATCAACGGTAAGTTACGCGGCGATATTCGTGTTCCGGCTGATGCATCTAAGGAGCAGATTGAGGCTTTAGCATTACAAAGCGAACCAGCTACGAAAGCGTTAAATGGTGGACCACCTAAGAAAGTGATTGTGGTTCCGGGGCGCCTCATTAACATTGTGGTTTGAGTCATTACCCAGACCTTTAATAGAAACTGAATATATGAGCCCAGATCCAAAAATGCAGTTAGATGCAACAGGAGTCAATGCTTTGCGCCGGGCTACGCTTGGTCTATTCGGTTTGTTGTCAATGGGTTCATTAATGGCCTGTGGGTATCGTCTACGCGGCATGGTTGATCTTCCCTATAAGAGTATTGCCATTACTGGTAATCCTTCCCCACCAATGCGGGCCGATTTACAAAGAATCATTCTGACTGGAACAGACGCGAAAGTGGCTATTAATCCAAAAGATGCGGATTTAATTTTAGAAATCACCAACGATGTTAGTGGCCGAGAAATTTTGGCGTACAACTCGAATGGCCAAGTTTCTGCCTATCGTTTAAATATTAGGGTTGGCTTTAGGGCTTTTGATACCGCAGGTGGTGAAATTGTTCCTGAAACAGAAATTTACATCTCTCGCGATATGGACTTCTCGGTTTCTACGGTACTTGCAACGGATGTGCAACAGCAACAGTTTTTTGCCTCTATGCGGGGTGATTTGGCCGTGCAGATTTTGCGCCGAGTAGCTGCCTCCGCAAGAGCGCCGCAAGCCAGAAGTTTTTAAGAGGGGTGATGATCTCGCATGGTTAAAGCTGATGCCTTGCAAACACATCTCAAATCGCTCAGCTCTGCTAGTGGTATTCAACCTTTGTATCTGTTTAGCGGGGATGAACCGCTGTTGATGATGGAGGCAATGGATCAGTTACGGGCTATTGCAAAGAAGTTGGGATATACCGAGCGTGAAGTTTTGCTTCAAGAGCGTGGCTTTGATTGGAGCGCCCTCATGAATGCAGGGCAAACCATGTCGCTCTTTGGGGATAAGCGTTGGGTGGAGTTACGTATACCCACAGGAAAGCCGGGTCGTGATGGCGCCGAAGCTTTAAAACAGTTTGCAGCACAGATTCAGTCCCAGGCACTTGGACCGGATGGTCCAGATACCGTCGTATGTATTGTTTTACCCAGGTTAGATGGCAAGACGAAGACTTCCGCTTGGTTTAGCGCCTTAGATGATGCAGGTATGGCGATTCAGATTGATTCTTTGGATCGCGGCTATTTACCAACTTGGATTGCTGGACGCCTTAAGCAGCAGAGTCAAGAAGTGGAGTCTGGGCCTGAGGGCCAGAGGTCGCTAGAGTTTATTGCTGATCAGGTTGAAGGTAATCTGATTGCTGCCCACCAAGAAATTCAGAAATTGGGCTTGTTATATCCATCTGGAAAATTAACGCAAGAGCAAATTCGTTCTGCGATTTTGAAAGTAGCACGATATAACGTATTTGAAGTTACTGAAGCGATGTTGGCTGGTGATTTGGGGCGCCTCAATCGCATGTTAGACGGCCTAAAAGGCGAAGGTGAGCCGCTAGTCTTAATTCTATGGAGCGTAACTGAAGAGCTTCGGATACTATCTAAACTTAAGGCTGCGAGTGACGCTGGTGAGTCGGTCCAGCAACTGATGCGTGCTAATCGAGTGTGGGGAAATAAGGAACGTCTTTACCCAAATGCACTAAGGCGAGTTCAACCTTTGAAGTTGCGCAGAGCAATGCAGGTTGCGGCAGGGTTGGATCGTCAGGTTAAAGGCTTGTACTCGGCAGAGTTGCCAGCAGATCCTTGGGATGGTTTACGTTTAGTTGGCAGTTTGTTGCGCTAAGCAAAGACAAGTTCAATATTGGCAGATAATTAAACATGAGTTCTTCAATTAAACAGATGATGCAAGATATTGGTAAGCGAGCACGTAGCGCATCGCGTGCCATGGCTCACGCATCTAGTGAGCAAAAAAATCAAGCCTTACTGCATATCGCCAAATTAGTTCGTGAGCAGTCTGCCCAGATTCAGAAGGTCAATCAGGGTGATGTCGAGCGTGCTAAAGCTGGCAGCCAAGATGCGGCCTTTATTGATCGCCTCACCATGACTCCAAAAACCATCGAGACGATGGCGCTTGGATTGGAGCAAATTGTTTCGCTGGAAGATCCGATTGGAAAAATAACTGCTTTAAAAAAACAAGCATCCGGAATTGAGTTAGGACAAATGCGCGTCCCACTCGGCGTCATCGGTATCATTTATGAGTCTCGCCCTAATGTCACGATTGATGCAGCAGCGCTTTGTTTAAAGTCTGGGAATGCCGTGATCTTGCGCGGTGGATCCGAGGCTATTGATTCGAATACGGTGTTGGCTCAGATTATTCAAGGTGGTCTAGCCGCTACTGGCTTACCAACAGATGCTGTGCAAGTGGTTGCTACTACCGACAGAAGCGCCGTAGGTGAAATGATCACCATGACGGAGTACATTGATGTCATCGTGCCACGTGGTGGTAAGAGTTTGATTGCCCGTTTAATGGCTGAAGCGCGCGTGCCTATGATTAAACACTTAGATGGGATTTGCCATACTTATATTGATGCTGATGCGGATATCGAGATGGCCATTAAAGTGTGTGATAACGCCAAGACACAACGCTATGCTCCTTGCAATGCTATGGAGACATTGCTTGTAAATAAAGAGGTGGCATCTAAAGTATTGCCAGCGCTTTGCAAGATATATCAAGATAAAGGTGTTGAGCTCCGTGTGGATGCTCTGACTCGTAAAACTCTAGAGGATGCTGCTTTCAAGGGCTTAGTGGACGCTAAAGAGGAAGATTGGCATGCTGAGTATCTGGCACCTATTTTGTCGATTAAGACGGTGTCTGATATGGATGAGGCCATGAATCATATCGAACGTTATGGCAGCAAACATACCGATGCCATCATTACTAATAACAAGGCTAATGCAGATCGATTCTTACGAGAGGTTGACAGCGCCAGCGTGATGGTCAATGCCAGCACACGATTTGCTGATGGCTTTGAGTACGGCTTGGGTGCAGAGATTGGCATCTCCAATGACAAATTACATGCACGCGGCCCGGTTGGTTTGGATGGTTTGACCTCTCTTAAATATATCGTCATGGGTCATGGCGAGATTCGTACTTAAATGTATTTGCATACCGGTAAGAAGGTAAAAAATGGGTAACACCTATCTTTGGATTAAGACATTCCATATTGTGTTTATTGCGTCTTGGTTTGCAGGACTTTTTTATCTGCCTCGAATTTTTGTCAATTTGGCAGAAGAGAAAAACACAGATGCTCATGCTCGTATTTTGGGTATGGCCGATCGACTATTTCGTTTCATAACGATTTTGGCGGTGCCAGCGGTCTTGTTGGGCTTAATGCTTTGGCTGTATTTTGGTATGGGTAGAGGCGAAGTCTGGATGCACGCCAAATTATTTTTTGTGATTCTGGTGATTGGCTACCACCACGCCTGCTGGAGTTTATTGAAAAAGTTTCGCACGGGCATGAATAAGCGATCTGGAGTTTGGTACCGCTGGTTCAATGAAGTCCCAGTGCTATTGCTGATCGTGATTGTTGCTTTGGTTGTGATCAAGCCTTCATTTTCCTGAATTTTCAGAACCTGTTAATACCCCTTTTTAGATTGTTAGCCTCATGAGATTTTTTGTTGTTTGTCCCGGTGGATTAGAAGCACCGCTTGCCCAAGAGTTGGCAAGCATTGCGCAGCGAGCAGATTCCCAAGCTTTGGGGAAATGGGTCATTGATCCAACCCCAACAAGCCCAACAGGCGGCGTCGGTCTTGCTGCCCCTTTATCTGCAGCTATGGCATTAAATCTTCATTCACGCATTGCTAGTCGTGTTTTATTGCAAATGGCTGAGGCGCCATATCGTCAAGAGGAAGATCTGTATCGTCTTGCTAGTGGTTTAGCTTGGGAGGAGTGGTTTAGCTCAGAGCAAACCCTTCGAGTTGATGTCACTGCGCATCGCTCCCCGCTAAAGAGTTTGAACTTTGCAACCTTGAAAATTAAAGACGCCATTGTGGATCGTCTGCGTGACGTGACTGGTGATCGTCCTAGTATTGATACCGCCTTTCCAGATGTTCGAGTGCAGGCGCATTTAACCGCCACCCAAGTCACTATTTATTTGGATACTTCTGGCGAGGCTTTATTTAAGCGTGGCTGGCGTGATGAAAAAGGGGATGCTCCACTGAAAGAAAATTTGGCCGCTGGAATTTTGTCGATTACCGGCTGGAAACCCTCGCAGGCTCTCTTTGATCCGATGTGCGGTAGTGGTACTTTCTTAATTGAGGCCGCACAAATCGCATTAGCCATTCCGTCGGGCGCCATTCGATCAGGAATATACGGTGAAGATGCTAAGCCAAGTAGGTTGGCTTATCGACCTCTTGTTACCTCTGCACATGGATTTGGTTTTCAAAGGTTAAAACCCTTTAATGAGACTGCTGAACAAAAGCGTTGGACTGGTCTGAAAGATTCTGCTTTGGCAGAGATTTTGGAAAAGCGTAAGCAGTACCCCGATGCTGAATCACTATTGATCACCGGCGGTGATATTAATGAAAAGCTGGTCTCCATGTTTAAGGGGAACTGGCAGCGCGCTCAATTGCCTGGTTTGCCAGTGGTTCGTCAGGTAGACGCATTGGTTGCAAAGCCTCCGGCTAGTTCAAAAGTAGGCGTAATGCTCCTGAACCCTCCTTATGGCGAGCGCTTGGTGCTTAAGGGTGGGCGCGGGCAAGAACGTGGATCCGATCGTGAAGTCGAATATGAAGAGCAAGAGCCTGAGAATCGTTTTGAGTTGAACTTAGAAACTGGTCGCCAAAGTGCTAAACGTTCTAGCCGTGAATCATTAAAACGCCTGCAGGCACAAGAAGAGCAAGATCCTAAATTTGTGGAGTTTTTGCAGCAGTTTGGCCAGCACTTAAAAGATGCTTTTGGCGGCTGGAATGTATTTGTTTTAACTGCTGATATGGCGCTACCTGGTCAATTGCGGATCAAAGAGTCAAGACGCACCCCTTTATTTAATGGCCCATTGGAATGCCGTCTCTTCAAATTCGAGATGCATGAAAAGTGCGAGTCTTAAAATATCAATATTGAGTCGAATGAGAAAAGAGTTTGGGAATGGAATTTAAAACGTACATGTGTCTTATTTGCGGTTGGGTGTACGACGAAGCCGCAGGACTACCTGAAGAGGGTATTGCACCTGGAACACTCTGGAAAGATGTTCCTATGAATTGGACTTGTCCTGAGTGTGGCGCTCGTAAGGAAGATTTTGAAATGATGGCAATTTAAGCAAGCAGTCTGCTATTGATTGATTTAACAGGTATTGAGATAGGAAACGATCGTGGGACAAAACGAAGTTTTATTTGAGCGTGCACAAAAAACCATTCCTGGAGGCGTTAATTCTCCAGTGCGAGCCTTTCGACAGGTTGGTGGCATCCCCCGTTTTGTTTCTAAGGCAAAAGGCCCATATTTTTGGGATGTTGAAGATAAGCGCTATATCGACCTCATCATGTCGTGGGGTCCGATGATTGTGGGGCACGCCAATCCCGAGGTAGTAGAGGCAGTCAAAAGGGCGGCAGAGACAAGCTTTAGTTATGGTGCGCCGACCGAAGGCGAAATTGAGTTGGCTGAACGTATTTGCGCATTGGTGCCAAGCATCGAGCAAGTGCGTATGGTGTCTAGCGGTACCGAGGCAACAATGAGTGCCTTGCGTTTGGCGCGTGGCCATACTGGTCGCGATTTAATTATTAAGTTTGAGGGGTGTTATCACGGCCATGCTGATAGCCTGTTGGTGAAGGCGGGCTCCGGCTTACTAACCTTTGCCGACTCTACTCAGAATGCGCCATCTTCTGGTGGAGTGCCTCAGGATGTAGTGAAACATACTTTAGTACTGCCTTATAACGATGTTGCCGCAATTGAAGCCGTATTTAAGGCACAGGGAGACCAAATTGCTGCTGTCATTTTGGAGCCTATCGCCGGCAATATGAATTTAATTCAGCCTTCAAAAGCGTTTTTATCGGCGATTCGACATTTGACCAGTAAGCACGGCAGCGTATTAATTTACGATGAAGTAATGACCGGCTTCCGGGTTGCCTTAGGTGGTGCGCAATCATTACAAGATATTGATCCTGACCTAACTTGCCTCGGTAAAGTGATGGGCGGGGGTATGCCAATGGCTGCCTTTGGTGGCAAAAAAGAAATTATGTCTAAGTTGGCCCCTTTGGGGAACGTCTATCAAGCAGGCACTTTGTCTGGCAATCCAGTCGCCGTGGCTGCTGGACTAAAAACCTTGGAGATTGTTTCTCGCGCAGGCTTTTATGAGTGCTTGACTACCCAAACACAAAAATTGATGGCTGGATTAAAGCAGGCCGCTGATAAGGCAGGTGTTCCATTTGCTGTTGATAGTGTTGGCGGCATGTTTGGTTTTTACTTCGCTGATAAAGTGCCCACTTCGTTCGAAGCGGTTACAAAAACGGATATTGAAGCATTTAAAAAGTTCTTCCATGCAATGCTAGATGAGGGTGTGTATCTTGCTCCATCAGCTTATGAGGCCGGATTTACTTCGATTGTGCATGATGATGCAGTGCTTGCTCAAATCATCGCTGCTGCAGAAGCGTCTTTTCAGAAACTCTAAGACTGCCTTACATTCTCAAGGGATGGTCGTAGCCAGCCACTTGAATGATTTCTAATTTCTTGGAGTCTTTGCCAGAGTCTGGAATTTCCATGGCGGTGAGTTTGCCACCCCAAACGCAGCCCGTATCTAGCCCAATGACATTGGGTCGCCTCATTAGCCCCAGGGTCGACCAGTGCCCGAAATAAACCAAGGCATTTCGGGTTTTACGTTTGGGAACTTTGAACCAGGGAATATATCCCTTAGGCCCATTCTCCAAACCTTCTTTACTTTCAAATTCCATGTGTCCTGCGGGCGTACAAAATCGCAAACGGGTCAACGCATTAGTGATCACGCGCAGACGCTCGATGCCTTTTAAGGAATTACTCCATTTATTGGGAGCATTGCCATACATGTTGGCCAAAAAATCAACATAGGACTTTTTCCGTAAAGCTTTTTCAACTTCTTGGGCGCATTCGATGGTTTGCTGAAGGTCCCATTGCGGCAGAATTCCAGCGTGAACCGTAATGACTTTTCCGTTGCTTAAAGCCATTGGCCGATGGCGCAGCCAATGAATTAACTCAGCGCGATCCGGCGCACGCAGAATCGCGCTGACAGTATCTAGACCTTTGGTCTTTCGAAGGCCCGCATCGATTGCTAGTAGATGTAAATCATGATTACCCAAGATACATTCAGCACGACCTTGCTCTTGCAGGGATTTAAGTTGACGCAGTGCTCCAAGTGAGCTCGGGCCACGATTAACAAGGTCTCCCAGAAAAATCATTTTTGATTCTTTGGGTAGTTTCTTGACTAGGCTCTTGAGGGATGGGGCGCATCCTTGTATATCACCAATGGCGTAAATCTTGTTCATACCCTATCTTAAAGCGGAAACCAAATACAAAGCTATTCGGCGCTCATTTTTTTTACGACGCTATAACGCACTAAGGTTTTTTTGCGCGCTTCATCATGATTAACGATGGGCAATGGATAGTCTCGCCCCAGCAATATCCCTGCAGCCTCCAGCTCAATATGACCAGCTTCCCATGGTGCGTGGATCGATTTTTTAGAAAGTTTTTCTAGTTGAGGTAAATATCTGTGAATAAATTTTCCCTCAGGATCAAACTTTTCAGATTGTCTGATGGGATTAAAAATTCTGAAATATGGCTGAGCATCGCATCCAGAGGAGGAGGCCCATTGCCAGCCACCATTATTGGAAGAAAGTTCAAAGTCGTTTAGATGCTCTGCAAAGTAAGCTTCTCCCCAGCGCCAATCAATGCCCAGATCCTTCGTTAAAAAGCTAGCAACGACCATGCGAAGTCGATTGTGCATATAGCCGCTTTGGTTCAGTTGATGCATGGCAGCATCCACTAATGGATAGCCTGTCTTACCTTCACACCAGGCGGTAAAGAGTTTCTTGGCTATCGAGCCACTTTCCCACTGAATATTGTCGTAATCTGGTTTGAAGGAAGCACCATCAGCAAGTCTTGGATGATTGGACAGAATCATGAAATAGAAATCACGCCAGATGAGTTCGCTTAACCAGATAGTAGCGCCCATGCTGCCAGCAAGCATACGGCGATGCGCTTCTCTGACCAGACCTCGAATCGATAGCATGCCAAAGCGCAAGTGGGAAGAGAGGTAGCTAACCCCTTTGATCGCCGGAAAGTCTCTGCCAATCTGGTATTGATCAATTCGTGGGAGAAAGTCTTCCAAAAAATGTTGACCGCCATCAGAGCCTGGTGGCAAATAGGCTTCAATGCCAGTCTTTGCAAATCCCATTGATTTAAGGCTTGGTAATGGTAAATCGAGTTTTTTTGGAATGGGTGCAAATTGATTTTTCTTGGGGGTGCAGTCATGGGCGACCAAATCTTTTTCTTGAAGAGTCTTTAGCCAATTATTTTTATAGGGCGTAAAGATCGAAAAGACAGTATTTGAGTTGGTGAGTATTTCTTTCTTCTCAAAGATGACCTGGTCCTTGAAATCTTCAAATTCAATATCGAGCTCAGACAATTTATTTTTAACAGCGTGATCACGAGTAATAGCAGACGGTTCGTAATCACGATTGGTAAATACAGCATCGACACCCAACTCACTGGCGATCTGCGGAATGCATTCTGTAGGATTGCCATAGCGAACGATCAGGCCCCCACCTTGTTGGCGAAGTTCTTCATCGATTCCTTTAAGCCCTTGCCAAATAAAGTCCACTCGCCGATCGTGCTTAAGCCCATCTTGATCTAGCTCTCCCTGTATTAGGGGTTTTAGGATATTGAGATCAAAAATGAAGGCTAGCCAGACTTGATGGTTTTGCTGGAGGGCGTGATGGAGGGCTGCATTGTCATAAAGACGCAGGTCGCGACGTAGCCAAACTAGTATAGTTTTCATGAATGAGCATATGCTAATTCATGACTTGTCCTGAATGTAAAGAATTGCTGGATAATCTTGTTCATTCGCATCTTCATCTTTACCGCCCTTTGTCTCGTAATATGAAAAATTCTATTGTAAAGATTTCTCAATAAATGAATCCTCAGGAGCGTTTAGTTCATCCAATATACAGGCCTGATATTGATGGTCTACGAGGACTCGCAGTGTTATTGGTGGTGATTTTTCATGCGTTTCCAAGCCTTTTTCCAGGGGGGTTTATTGGGGTAGATATTTTTTTTGTCATCTCTGGGTTCTTAATTACAACCATCATCTATGACAACTTAAAACTTAATAGCTTTAGTTTTATGGAGTTCTATGCCCGAAGAATTAAAAGAATTTTTCCAGCCCTCTTAATTGTGTTGATTTCTGCCCATATTTTTGGGTGGTTTTATCTATCAACAGGGGAATACAAGCAATTGGGGAAGCATATTGCCGGTGGGTCTGGTTTCATCTCTAATTTAATCTTATGGGATGAAAGTGGATATTTTGATAATGCCGCAGAAACAAAACCACTGTTGCATTTATGGTCGCTAGGTGTTGAAGAGCAGTTTTATATTCTTTTCCCTTTTTTATTTTATTTAATTTATAAGTCAAACTTTAGTTTTAAACGGGCAATTGTTATTGGGCTCATTATTTCTTTTGGGGTGAACCTTATTTTCGCCACTTATTTGCCCATAGGAGATTTTTATTCTCCCATTTCTCGCTTTTGGGAAATCTTGGCTGGAGCAATGCTGACTCAGATTCCAAAAATTGACTCATATGCGCATATAAAAGGAGTCAAGTTAGCTAATATTTATTCATTTTTGGGATTCTTATTGCTTGGCATTGGTTTGTTAGTGATCAATAGGAATTTATCTTTTCCAGGCTGGTGGGCCTTGTTTCCAGTTTTGGGGGCGACACTGATTATTTATGCTGGTGTAACTGCAGTTTTCAATAAGTACGTACTGACAAACAGACTAGCAATCTTCTTAGGACTGATTAGCTTTCCTTTATACCTAGTACATTGGCCGCTGTTTGTATTTTGGCGCTTAACTAGTATTCAAGATGTTGAAGCTTATCTATATCTAGTGCTGATTGCAGTGTCTATTGGATTTTCTTGGCTTATTTATGTAGTAGTAGAGACCAGAATTCGCAAGCAGAAATCTACATTATTTCTTTATGGCTTATTGCTATTGATGGCTATCATCGCATTTGTTGGGTTCAATTGCTATCAACGCGAAGGAATGCCGTTTCGAGCGGTCATTCAGAATAAATTTAATTATCGTTTGGCATCGGCCAATGGTATTTCTGGCTGCTTTAATGTATACAACCAGGGTATACCAGCTTGCCTGAGCGCATCTCAAAGCGTGCCAAGACCAGTGGTATTTCTATGGGGTGATTCTCATGCGGCGCACCTAAATGCTGGACTTTTGCAGGCAATGCAAACTCAGCCACTTTCCGTGTTTGACGCCTCTATGTCTGCCTGCCCTCCAGTGTTGGGGTTTAGTCCACGCGGGCTTAATTCACTAGCCTTAAATGAAAATCAAAAATGCCTTGAGCATAATGAGAGCGCTTTCAAATTGATTGAGAATTATCATCCTAGTACGGTAATCTTAGCCGCCAATTGGAGCCAATACGACGGCCTGAATCAATTCAATCTACTTAAAAAAGAGAGCATTAAAGCAACGATTGATCGATTAAAAGCGCTGAATATTAAAAATATCTTATTAGTTGGGAATTTTCCGATCTTTTACATTGAACAGCCTAAATTGGCAGCTGTTTATTTTGTAGCTGGCGAAAAAAATCATAGTTATAAACGCTTTAACTATGGCTCTATAGAGGCCGACAATGACATGGCTGACTTTGCTCAATCACAGCCCGTTCAATTTGTATCTCCCATTCAAAGTCTATGTAATCAAGAGGGCTGTCGTTTGTCAATCTCAGATAACTTGCTAATCCCTATGGGTTTAGATGACAGCCATTTGACTAAAGAGGGATCCATTTTCTTTGTTAACTCTTTATTGAAATCCACATTATTGAAAATTGACTAATGTAGATAGGAATCTCACATGTATCGTTTTGCGGGCTTTTTTCAAAAGCAAGGGATGAGGGTGCCTCCCATCTCAGTTGATAATCAAACGGCGAGTCATTTGTGGCGGGCAGATTTGACTTGGTAAATGGAGATCAAAATTGGAATAAGTCGATTTATGAGGGGGTAGGCTAATTGGACTATCAGAAAGGTCTGGTAATTCGGTAAAATAAACCTACATGAGCTCGGCTAAAAAAGCCCCTGTGGATAAATCCCTAAAATCCACCCAAACCCCAAGCATGGGGTCATCGATCTCCCATTCTGCCGATCATCTGGCCAATCAGTTTTTAATCGCTATGCCTGGCATGGTGGATGAAAATTTTGCAGGCTCAGTGATTTACCTTTTCGAGCATACGGAGAAGGGCGCCATGGGTTTGGTAGTGAATCGACCAACTGAGGTGGATTTAGCAACCTTATTTGACAAAATTGAGCTTAAGCTTGAAATTGCCCCGTTGCTACAGCAACCAGTTTATTTTGGCGGGCCAGTGCAGATTGAAAGAGGCTTTGTTTTGCATGAGCCCAGCGCTGAATGTGCATACTCATCATCCCTTGCAGTGCCAGGTGGCCTCACTATGACCACCTCCAAGGATGTTCTGGAGGCCGTGGCCAATGGTCAAGGCCCAAAGCATTTTCAAATGACCTTGGGATATTCCGGCTGGAGTGCGGGGCAATTAGAAGAAGAGATTGCGCTCAATGGCTGGATTAATGTTCCGTTGAGTCGCGAGGAAATGGCGGAGATTATTTTTAATACCCCAGCTAGCCAGCGCTATGAGCGGACTATGGGACATCTTGGGTTTGATCCTTCTCACCTCTCTGGCGAGGCAGGACATGCCTGAGGTAGAAAAAGCGCTCACGGTCATGGCTTTTGACTATGGGACCAGCAGAATTGGGGTCGCTATAGGAAATACCGTAACTAAAACTGGGCAGCCTATCCAAACTGTTGCTGAAAATGGGGATGATGCTCGCTTTAGGCTTATTGAGGTTTTAATTCAAGAGTGGCAGCCTGATCAACTGGTTGTGGGTCTCCCAAGATATCCAGATGGCACCGCTCATGAGATGACAGCAAAGTCCAAGAGGTTTGGGAATCAGCTCAATGGGCGCTTTCATCTACCGGTTGACTGGGTAGATGAGCGCTATACCTCAGCTGTTTTGGAGGGAAATCCAGAGATGCGGGACAATTTGGATGCGCAGTCTGCGGCTTTGATTTTGGAGCAGTATTTTCATGAGAAGAATTAGGATAAGTTGAGATGAATGCTGAGCAGTCCTACCTAAAGTTGCGAGAAGTCTTACGTCAGCGCAAAACTGCGGGAGAAGTATTTGAGTTGGCTGGTTTAGCCATGGGCGGCGCGTGGATTGCTGAGCGGCTGGCTGGTGATTTGGGTCTACCCCATTACGGGGTCATTAACGTCACCTTTCATCGTGATGACTACGCTGAAAAAGGGATAACTGCGATTCGGACTGCTAAAACAATGCCTACTCAGTTGCCTTATGACGTGAATGGTGTACATCTTATTTTGATAGATGATGTTTTGCTAACGGGTAGAACTGTACGCGCTGCATTAAATGAGTTATTTGATTTTGGCAGACCGGCGAAAGTGGAGTTAATGGTGCTGGCCGATCGGGAAAATCGTGAGCTACCTATCGCCGCTGATTTTATAGGCGAGCAAGTGCAAGTACCCGATCATCAAGTGCTTGTCTTGGAAAAAAATATTGATGGCAAATTCATCTTTCAACTTGAGGATCGCGACTGATGAGTGAGCTTATTCAACCATTTAATCAATTTAATGCCGCAGGCGATTTAACACATCTTGTGACTCTCGAAGGATTGCCTATCGAGCAACTTGTTTACATCTTAGATACTGCGCAGCAATTTGTAAGTGTTACCGATCC
>CAIMOW010000013.1 GCA_903843235.1 uncultured beta proteobacterium
ACAACAAGGCCCGCCCCATGTGCCTGCTGATCAGCATGGTAACTAGATCGCACCATTGCACCTACTGCAGCATGTGAGAAGCCCATCGTATAGGCCTCTTCTTCAAAATGCTTAAACACATCTGGATGAACATAACGCTGCACAGGCAAATGATGACCAGAGGGTGCGAGGTATTGGCCAATGGTGAGCATGTCGATCTTATGCTCACGCATATCACGCATCACTTCCAAAATCTCTTCATCAGTTTCACCTAAACCCACCATCAAACCACTCTTAGTTGGAATATGCGGGAAGCGCTCTTTGAAGTCTTTGAGCAACTTTAAAGAATGTGCATAATCTGCACCTGGCCGCGCTTGTTTATAGAGTCGCGGAACGGTTTCAAGATTGTGATTCATCACATCTGGCAACCCATTGGGTGCATGCTCAGAAAAAATATCCAATGCCTTATCTAAGCGCCCTCGGAAATCAGGCACCAAGACCTCAATCCGAGTATTGGGGGATGCCTCTCTAGATTGAGAGATGCAATCCACATAGTGCATCGCACCGCCGTCACGTAAATCATCGCGATCCACACTAGTAATTACTACGTAATTCAATTTAAGAGCGGCAATAGTACGGGCTAGGTTGGCTGGTTCTTTTTGATCAAGCGGATCAGGTCTTCCGTGACCAACATCACAAAACGGGCAGCGACGCGTGCACTTGTCACCCATAATCATGAAGGTAGCAGTACCCTTACCAAAGCACTCACCAATGTTGGGGCAACTGGCCTCTTCGCAGACAGTCACCAGTTCGTTTTCACGCAAAATCTTTTTGATTTCCGAAAAACGAGAGTTGCTAGACGCCGCCTTTACCCGAATCCAATCAGGCTTTTTAAGCATCTCTTCTAGCGGAATAATTTTGATCGGAATGCGCGCAGTTTTTTCACTGGACTTCTGCTTACGAGTTGCATCGTAATTGACGTCCTGCCTTGTAGCAGCATTACTCTCGTTACCTGTTTTATTGATTGTCATGATGAACTTAATTGCTTTTGCAAATGCCCTATGAGCTTTTGGCTAATAATGTCCGTATTGTCCTTGATCCCAAGGGTTTGCATATCAACCGTCCTTAATCCCGCATATCCACAAGGGTGGATTCGACCAAAGGCCTCAAGATCCGTGGCTACGTTTAAGGCTAGGCCATGATAAGAACAGCCTCTAGAGACCTTTAAACCTAGGGCAGCTACCTTTGCACCTACAAATTCAGCTGGAATGCCGTCCTGAGGTGAAACATAAATGCCGGGAGCCCCCGCCTGTCTTTCTGCCTTTAAACCACAGTCATTAAGCGTGTCGATGAGGGCCTGTTCTATACGAGAAACCAGCTCTTTCACAAAGATGCCTAAACGCTTTAGATCCAGCAATAGATAGACTACGACTTGTCCAGGGCCGTGATACGTAATCTCACCGCCACGATCAACCTGCACCAAAGGAATTTGATTGCTAGGCGAATGTAAATTACCCGCATCTCCCGCCAACCCCAACGTAAAAACTGGTGGATGTTCTAAGACCCAGATTTCATCTAAAGTATCGCTAGTACGCTGCTTGGTAAATTCCTGCATTGCTGCATAGGTGGATTGGTAATCCACTAATCCCAGATGCTTAACTAAGAATGCCATCAACTGAATATCAAAGAACCATGCTAACTAATGGATGTGTGGATAGAGTTCTATATAGCTCGTCCAACTGTTCTCGACTAGTTGCATTAATTGGCAAGGTAATCCCAAGATAGTTTCCATCCTTGGAAGGTCTTTTCTCTATCTTGCTCTCATCAAAGATCGAATCAAACTGTTTTGCAATATGCACAATCGCCGGTAAATATTCTGGCGTAGCTTTTCCCATTACCTTAATAGGAAAAAGAGATGGGTACTCTATAAGAGATTTTTCTTCAGCCATATTTTTTAATTAACTCCGATGATCGGGCATACCTAACCAGGCGCCAGTAATGATGTTGCGGATGCAATGCAATCTTCGATGAAAGAAATGGTCGGCACCAGGAACTACTTGCACAGTCAGCTCTTGTGGACGCGCCCAATCTAGCACTGCGCCTAAAGTGATGGTTTCATCAAGCTCACCATGAATCAAAATCGTATCCGCAGGTACGGGAGCTAATTCCCATTTACCGGCAGCGCTACCAATCATCACCAGGCGCTCTGCGGGTCTACCTAGCTCAGCGAGTTTCTCAACCAAATGGCTACCCACAAAACTTCCGAATGAAAAACCTGAAACGATCAAAGGCAAAGTATTTGCAGAGCCCACCCAAGATTGTTGTTGCGTAAATTCGAAGCTCGTCCAGCTTGAAGGGGTACGCATCCAATCGGTGATGTGGAGCAAATCATCTAACTCGCCAACACCGTCATCATGTACACCAGCACTAGCACCAACCCCACGAAAATTGGGGCGGACACTGACATAACCCAGCTGGTTAAAAGTCCGCGCCATGGTTTGGGCAACCTTGTTATCCATCGTACCGCCCATCAAGGGATGCGGATGAGCCACCAAAGCTAACCCACGTACTACAAAGCGCGGATCATTTTTCAACTCATCAGGAAAATCAATGGATACTTCGATTGGGCCAACAACCCCTTCGATATGAATTACTTTTGTACGACCATTCATGTAGCTATCTTTCTGAAATCTACTAAGCTAACTGCAAGCGCTCAACGAGGCGCCCCTGTATCAAGTGAGACTGGATAATTTCTTCAACATCTTCAGTGTCCACCAATGTATACCAAATCCCATCAGGATAGACCACCAGCACAGGCCCATCTGCGCAACGATCTAAACAGCCGGCCTTGTTTACACGAATTTTCCCAGGGCCTGCTAGTTCTAGTTCTTTCACACGATTTTTCGCATACTCAAAAAGAGCGAATGCATTGTGTTGATCGCAGCAATCCTCACCATTCTTACGTTGGTTTAAACAAAAAAATAGATGGTGTTGAAAACTCATAAAAGTAAATTGCTTAATGTTGATGTTTAAGAACAAACTGATTTCGAATTACCCAGACCGTAGCTAATGGTAACCATGCCACCGAAACCCACTGCATCAATTCATTGAAATGCAATAGCCTGCCTTGGAACCAGTGGCGCAATATCAGTATGAAGTAAGGATTATCGGGCAAAAAATTAATCGCAACAGTAGCAGTAAGCAGGCAAAGCAAAGCCAACCAAAACTTAACCCTACTAGATAACTTTAGGGCCCAACGCAATATCACGCTTGCAATCAGCATTCCCCAAATCGCGCCTGCGGTTAGCCATAACAAACTAAATTCAGCACCAAACTGCAAAGCCGTAAACAGTGTCTTGATTAAAACCGTCATGCAAAGAAGGCCATTCAATATCTGCCATTGTGGCGCTTTAGTGCGCATACCTAAGGAAAGCAATAAAGCAGTACCAATCCAACATAGTGCAGTAATGGCTGTTTCCTGAACCACTTGATTAAT
Source organism: uncultured beta proteobacterium (assembly GCA_903843235.1). Lineage (GTDB taxonomy): Bacteria > Pseudomonadota > Gammaproteobacteria > Burkholderiales > Burkholderiaceae > Polynucleobacter. Next base: position 3,476 of record CAIMOW010000013.1, read on the forward strand.
CACCGTGGTTCCCCAATCAATCGAGCCAAAAATAGCATGACCCCAAGCTCCGGTACCCAACCATGAACTTTGTGGATAAATTTGTGACCAGGGAAAGAGTAGAAATAAGGCACAAGCTGACCAGTTCAAACCAAACCAATGATCAAAACGTTTACGAAGAGCGCTACCGGATAACCACTGAGGCCCCAAAGGAATAGCAAGTAGGCCGCCCAAGACCCCCCCCAATACATTAGCCCACCAATCCATCTGGCTCGGTATGCGAGTTGGTAACCAAGTCTGTAGTGTCTCAACACTGAAAGCTAAAACTGCACTAAAGGTCAACGCAAGCCCTAGGGCAACAAAATTACGCCAGCGCGGGTAAGCGGCAAACACCAATAAAAAACCCAAAGGAATATAGGCCAAAATATTTACAGAAACATCGAACAGAGTAATAAATCTAGGCAATGGAGCGCTCAACCAAGCCCAAGCGCCAATTCCGTTTCCAAAGTCAAAATCAAAGGGGTTTAGGCTGACATAAATGATTAATAGGGCATAACTGCGGCTCGAAACCCTAGCTAAAGGCATAGCCTGGAGAGGCCAAATAAACTTCCGGGGGCGCTGATCTTTATGATGCATTCCACAATTCTAGGTCAGACCTTTCTACAATGGCGAAATGAGCTGGAATTGCATCCTTGAACGTGTGGCTGAGACAAAATCGACCAATGCCGATCTTTTGGAACGATGGCGTGCTGGCGAACTCATAGACCCAGTTGCCCGTATTGCCCAAAACCAGACTGCCGGCAAAGGAAGAGCGGGCAGATCATGGCTTGCGAATCCAGAAGACTCCCTTTGCTTCTCCTTGGCCTATCCATTCCAAAGGAGCCCCGCAGGGCTTTCGGGACTCAGCCTATTAGTGGGTTTGGCCGTCCTTGAGGGAATCGCTAATGCACTGGACATAGAAAAATCTGCGCTATACGCACAAGGTTTACGCCTTAAGTGGCCCAATGATCTTTTGTTAAACAATGCCAAATTAGGTGGAATTCTGATTGAGGGGGGGCAAGCGAAGGCTGGTGAACCAACCTGGATGATCATTGGGGTTGGAATCAACCTAAGAAATGCAATAGCGATTCAAAGTAGTCTAACTACAGAAACATCCTTCAATATCGCCTCTTTAGATCAACTCCTCCCAAACTCAACCCACTTGCCGGACACTGAATTTCTTTGGCTTAAACTCATCGAGTCTTTCGAGCACCATTTACCAACATTCGATCAAAAGGGGTTTGCTGTGTATGGAGATCAGTGGATGGAATGGGATGCCTTTAAAGAAACTGAGGTTTGCATTTCTGGCACAGGGCAAGCCCCTGTATTTGGAATTGCGAAAGGCGTAGACTCAAGTGGCGCCTTACTGCTTAAGCAAGAAACTCAAACTGTTGTCATTCATGCAGGTGATGTTTCATTAAGAGCGAGATCATGAGCCTCTATTTACTATTTGATGTTGGAAATACCAGACTTAAATGGGCTGCCGTGGAATCCACCCAAGCGCCCTCTGATCGTAATAAAAAATTATGGGCATATTCAGGCTCTATTAGTAGCAAGTCTTTGCAATCGGCAGAACATCGAGCAGAGCTAGCTGACTACATTGCAAAAACAATACCTAAACCAGATGCTATTGGATTTTCCTGTGTTGCTGGAGCAGTCGCGATTGAAAATCTCAAATCACTTTTTCCACAATGGCGTGATATTGAATGGCAACAATTAAACGGTGATAGCCTCTACGACGGCATGCGCACTCTATATGCAGACTCCGCCAAACTAGGAGCTGATCGTTGGGCTGCCATCATTGGCACAAGGGCTTTATCAAATAGTAATGCCTTGATCATCAATGCTGGGACCGCTACAACTATTGACCTGCTTGGTGGCAATGGCGTCCACTATGGCGGCTGGATTCTTCCTGGTCTCAGTCTGATGCAAGAAAGTTTAAATAACAATACCGCACAACTTCCTCTAGCGACACGTTCAGCCGACCATGCTGGATTTGGGGCATCAACAAATAGTGCCATCATCGCAGGCTGTGATGCGGCACAGATTGGCGCAATCATTTATGCAACACAACTAGCCAAAGAAATGAATCATCCGATTGAGCGTATTTGGCTTGATGGTGGCAATGCTAAAACTTTAGCTACCGAGATTGGCAAGCTCTCTAAGCTGCATTTACCACCAATTGAGCCTATCGAGGGCTTGGTACTGCGTGGTATTTGGGCCTGGCTTATCAAAAACCAATAGCTAACACCACCAACAATGAAATCCATTTTTTCTAGGAACGAATCTTTCCTAGCAAGGTTGTAGTAGAACGTTCATAGATAAAGGGGATAGCTACCGCTTTTCCACCCCAAGTCTTCACGACGCGCGTCTCTGCCAGAGCATCAATCTCATAATCCCCTCCCTTAACGTAAATATCCGGACGAACTTGTTCAATCAACTGCACTGGCGTCTGCTCAGTAAAGAGGGCCACTAAGTCCACACTAGCCAAAGCAGCCAACAAAGCCTGACGATCAGCTTCTGTATTAATAGGTCTGTCTTCGCCCTTGCCTAACATCTTCACAGAAGCGTCTGAATTTACCCCCACTACTAAGCTTGCGCCCAGCTCTCGAGCTTGAGCTAAATAACTTGCGTGCCCCCGATGAAGAATGTCGAATACGCCATTGGTAAACACCAACGGTCTAGGCAACTTCGCAATGCGCTCATGCAAATTGGTGGGAGTACACACTTTGGACTCAAAAGAAGGTAGTGGTAAAGGGCTCATAGCTCAATATTAATAGCATTAGGACATGGTCAACAATATTAGTCAGAATGACTTAGACTTGGATGCTAACTATACTGATTTGAAGGTGCAATATGACTCGACTACTAGGTAAGTGCATTTTTGCTCTCATGTTGGTGCTTATACCCGCCATTGGACTCGTTGAGGCCGCGCCTGCAAGTTGTAGCCCATTGCTTTCTCATACCTTCCCACGCCTCCAAGACGAGGCGCCGCAAAACCTTTGCCAATACCAGGGAAAAGTGATTTTGGTGGTCAATACTGCGAGTTTTTGTGGCTTTACTGCTCAATATGAGGGTCTTGAAAAGATTTATGCCAAATATAAAGATCAAGGCTTAGTCGTTCTAGGCTTTCCATCTAATGATTTTGGGCAACAAGAGCCCGGCAGTAATAAAGAAATTGCAGACTTTTGTAAGAATACTTATGACGTGAAATTTCCCATGTTCGCTAAAAGCTCAGTCACGGGCAGCAATACTAACCCCCTCTTCAAAATGTTGATTGCCAAAACAGGCACAACACCAAAATGGAATTTTTATAAATATTTAATTGATCGTAATGGCAATGTAGTTGACTCTTTTGGCAGCGTTACCAAACCAACTAGCAATAGCGTTACCAGTGAAATTGAAAAACTTCTGGCGGAAAAGAATTAGTGAGTAAAAAGAAAATTGCCGTCATTGGCGCAGGTATTTCTGGATTAGGCTGCGCTTATGCTTTAAGACATCATCCGGATTTAGAGATCACGGTATATGAAGCTGGTGATCATATTGGGGGTCATAGTAATACTGTGGATTTCTCATTAGAAACTTCCCAAGGCCTCATAACCCATGGTGTGGATACCGGTTTCTTGGTCTTTAATCGAAAAACCTATCCGCGCTTGCTGCGCCTCTTCGAAGAAATTAAAGCCCCGATTGCGCCTTCTGAGATGTCCTTTTCTGTGTCCATTGATTCAAGCGATAAGTCCAAACAACATCGGAAAATTGAATGGGCTGGCAATGACATCAATTCTTTATTTGGGCAAAGATCCAACTTATTCTCCCCCTCTTTTTGGAGAATGGTTTATGACATCCTACGCTTTAATCGCTTGGCTACAAAACTTGCCCAAAAGCAGATTGATTCTGGTCACGAGTTTTCTGAACCAAATGAATGCATTGCTGATTTTCTGAATCGCAATCGCTTTAGCCAAAGCTTTAAGGAGAATTATTTTTTGCCAATGATTGGCGCCATCTGGTCTTGCTCTGTTGACCAGATGTTAGAGTTCCCAATTCAGACCATGGTTCGCTTTTGTCATAACCACGGTCTTTTGCAAATCCAAAATAGGCCCCAGTGGCTAACCGTTGAAGGGGGCTCACGTGAATACGTGAAGCGCCTAGTATCAGCCTTAGAAAAGCAGCATGTCAGACTGGTATGCGATGCTGTAGTACGTGTAAATGCAAGCGTCGATGCATTATCTCAAGCAGAAGTAATCAGTAATACTGGTTCAATGTGGTTTGATGAAGTCATCATGGCATGCCATAGTGATCAGAGCCTCAAATTGGTTCACGGCATTAATCAAGAAGCGCGGAATATCCTTGCAGCGATTCCATATCAAAATAATCGTGCCATTCTGCACACCGATGAACGCTTTCTGCCAGAAAATAAGCGCTGCTGGGCTGCGTGGAACTACACTGCTAAATCTGGGGCATTGGCTACTTCAAAGCAGCACGTTAGTGTCAATTACCTTATTAATCGCCTCCAACCATTACCCAGCGCACTAACTGGCACTCAGATCATTGTGAGTCTTAATCCATCGACTGAGCCAGATCCTAAATTAGTTCATGCCGAAATTCATTACGCCCACCCTGTCTTTAATATGGAAGCCATTCAGGCACAAAAAGAATTGCCACTCATACAAGGCCTGTCTTCTATTTGGTACTGTGGGGCCTGGACTGGTTTTGGATTTCATGAGGATGGCCTCAGATCGGGAGAGCTTGTTGCTGCCGATTTGCTAGAAAGTATTCGGGGCCGAATCAAAACCAATCCTTTGCAAGACGCTCAGTAGATGAACCGGCCAACGATCAACTTTGGGGTAGTAAAACATCGTCGCTTTCGTCCGGCTAAGAATGCTTTTGGCTATGGCGTATTCACCATCTCTATTCCAATGCGAGCTAGAAAACGGCACGTCGCCATGCTTAGTCAGCATGGCTTGGGAGATAACTCACCTCGCTTATTTTCTTTTTTTGATCGAGACCATGGTGCAGGCGATGTGGATAGTCTTGCCTGGATTGAAAATATTCTGTATGAAAATCAGATCCCTAATGTGGATGGTGAAATTTGGCTACAAACCTTTCCAAGAGTCTTGGGTTATGTATTTAATCCAGTAAGCTTTTGGATTTGTACTCGCGCAAATGGGCAAGTACAGGCAGTCTTAGCCGAAGTGAATAACACCTTCGGAGAACGTCACTGCTACTTGCTTCATAAAGTGACTGGCGAAGCATTGAAATCTGGTGAAACCTTAAGCAGTAAAAAAGTCTTTCATGTCTCGCCATTTTGCGAAGTGCGTGGTGAATACCATTTTCGCTTTTTGTTTCCCCAGGATAGCGTGTCTATGCGCCACTCAGTCTGTCGCATTGAATTGCATGCAGATGGAATACCGCTCATCAATACCAGCATTAGCGGTCTTAGCCAAGCACTTAGCAAGCCAGCTTTATATCTCGCCTTTCTGCGCTATCCGCTCATGAGTTTAGGTGTGATATTTCGCATACACTGGCAAGCCTTGAAGTTATGGTCAAAAGGTGTACCCTTTCATTCAAAACCAAAACCACCAGAATTTGAAGTTAGCAGATGAACCGTCCAGGCCAAACCCTACTCTCTCGATTGAGTTTCTCACGCCCATCGGTACGCAACGACCAATCTAGGCAACGTAATCTGAGTGCTGATACTCTGCTTAGTCTCTTATCTAGATTACAGAGCGGTTTTCTGAAGCTGACACTTCCAAATGGAGAATCAAAAGAGTTCGGCAATCGTCAAGACAACTTACATGCTGAAATCCACATTCTGAATTGGTCTGTATTTAAGCAAGTACTCTCTCATGGCGATATTGGCTTTGCTGAAAGCTATATTCGTGGCCAATGGAATACTCCTGACCTCAAAGCAATTCTCGAGCTGGCTATTCGCAATAGAACTATTCTGGAAAAAGCTATCTATGGTAAGTGGTATGGCTCTCTCATCTACCGCCTGAAGCATTGGTTAAGAAATAACTCCAAATCCGGCAGCCGTAAGAATATTCATGCACACTATGACCTGGGTAATGCGTTCTATTCTCTGTGGTTAGACCCAAGCATGAGCTATTCAAGTGCGTGGTTTTCTGAAGGCGGTAAACAGACACTAGCCGATGCCCAAAGAGCCAAAATTAGCCGCATCTTGCAGGCTATTGACACTAAGCCTGGTGATCATCTTCTAGAAATTGGATGTGGCTGGGGTGGTTTTATGGAAGAAGCTTTGCGTGCTGGTAGCCGCATTACTGGGCTAACGCTTTCAACCGAGCAGAAATCATTTGCTCAGAATCGCCTAGAAAAAGTGCAGCAAGAAAGCTCCATAGGACATTCTTTTGAAGTAAGACTGCAGGACTATCGAGATTGCAAAGAGCAGTTTGATGGCATTGCCTCGATTGAGATGTTTGAAGCCGTTGGCGAAAAACATTGGGCCGAATACTTTCAAACCATTGCAATGCGTCTTAAACGTGGCGGCAAAGCCTGCATCCAAACGATTGTGATTGCAGAAGAATTATTCGAACGCTACCGTCATAACACCGACTTTATTCAGCAATATGTCTTTCCGGGTGGCATGCTGCCATCACGCACTAGCTTTAAAGCCTATGCATCAAATGCTGGATTAAATGTTGAAGTGGAATTTGCTTTTGGCCATGACTATGCAAAAACACTTTGCATGTGGCGAGATAGCTTTAATCAAAAGCTCCACGAAATTACCCAACTGGGGTTTGATGAAGCATTCATTAGGCTCTGGAATTTCTACTTAATGTATTGTGCTGCGGGATTCTCAGAGCGCAACATTGATGTCGTGCAATTTACACTCAGTCATCAACCTCCCACTACATCTAGCAATGCACTTAGCGTATGAAGCAAAAGGGGATGGACACTTTTTCTGAAAAGCGTGTGTGGGTGATTGGTGCGTCAAGCGGAATTGGGCAAGCGTGTGCCAAAGCCTTGATTGCTTCTGGGGCAAAAGTAGCAATTTCTGGTCGACGTATTGAGCAATTAAATCAATTGGTAAGTAGCCCATCCAATGATCAAGTATTGGTGCTACCAGTTGATGTCGCCATTGAGCTACAAATTGCCCATGCACATCAAATGATTTTGGAATGCTGGGGTGGGTTAGATTTGCTCCTGTTTGTGTCCGGCATGTATGTGCCAATGCGAGCAGATGATTTTGATATTGCAATTGCCGAAAAAACGATTGACACCAACCTACTAGGACCCATGCGAGCGGTTGCTGCAGTATTGCCGACGATGCTCAAACAACATGCTGGTCACATTGCTATTGTGGGGAGTGTAGCTGGCTATAGTGGTTTACCTAAGGCCCTGGCCTATGGACCCAGTAAAGCTGGCATTATCAACTTCTGTGAAACCCTGTATTACGACTTGCTGCCTCAGGGTGTGAGCGTCCACATGATTTCTCCGGGCTTTGTCGCCACTGAAGCTACTGCGCAGAATGATTTTGAAATGCCAGCACTCATGACTACTGAGCAAGCAGCACAGGAGATTTTGAAGGGTCTACAAGCTGGTGAATTTGACATCCACTTCCCAAAAAGGTTTTCAGGATTCTTAAAGTTCCTTAGGATACTGCCTTATCCGCTCTACTTTTGGATCGTGCGCCGCTTCGTCAAAATTTAAGTATTACTGTTAAATCAGCAATTACTTGTACTTGTCTTTGCGAATTTTTTCTTCCAAGTAGTCCATGACTGTAATAGTTTTAGCCTTAGTGCCTGCAATCGATGGTGAGGTTACATAACGGCCTTGCATCACAACCGTTGGCACCCCATCAATGCGATAAGCCTCAGTCAACTGTTTTGCTGCACGAGCTTTAGAAACCACTGCAAATGAGCGATAAGTTGCCAAGAAAGTATTGCGATCAATTCCCTGGGAGGCAACCCAGTCAGCAATCTCTGTTTCTGTTAAGAGGCGCTTATTTTCTTTATGTATCGCATACATCACCTTTTCATTCAGAGCATCGCCCTTACCCATTGACTCAAGCGCATAGAATAATTGGCTATGGGGCATAAAGTCATCACGAAATGCCACAGGCACTCTTCGGAATGAGACGTCTTTCGGCTGGCGCTTTACCCAAGCACTCAGTTCAGGCTCAAGGTCATAGCAATGTGGGCAACCATACCAAAAAAACTCAATGACCTCTACTTTACCTTTGATTTCTACGGGCTGCGCAATAGGGAGAATTCGGTAATCAAAGCCCTCTTCGATCTTGGCGCTTTGCGCCCCAACCAATCCACTAAGACATAAGAATGCAAAAAAGGTAAAGAGTCGTTTATTGAATGAGATCATGATTTGCTTGATTTAATAACAGTTGGTTTGAAGCCCATATTACTTAATTTATCACGCACTGGATTACTTTCTTCAACGCTATTAAAGGGGCCTACGCGAACCCGCCAAATAGTATTTCCGTCACTAGCTATTTCACTCAACTGCGACTGAAGTCCCTGAATAGCCAAATTAGCTTTTTGAGCATCTGCGTCAGGACGCTTTGTAAATACGCCCACTTGTAAAAAATAAATAGCGTCTGGTTTAGCGACTGGCGCTGCTAGCTCAGCAGGCTTTTTGCCATTAGCTAAATCAGCAATGGGGTCTGGGGCTGAAGCCGCGGGAGACTTTCCCTGCAGTGGCTTATTGAGATCAACCTGCTCTGCTGGTGTAGCTGACTCACCCTCAATTGGAGCAGTTGCAGGCTTAATAGTTAATGGCAAATTTGGCGCCCGGATACCAGGCTTTTCTTGGGGAGTGTTCTTAGAAAGATAAAAAGCAATCACTAGGGCTACGGCCAGACCAACACCTAAGCCCACAATAAAGCCTAGGATGGTACCGCCGTATTGAGCATTTTGCTTAATGAAGCCAGCTTGTTGATTCGGTTTTTTCATCATTTTCTCATCTTACATTTTCACTTCATGACCTGCGCATTACATCTTGGCTGGCGCCGATACGCCCAATACTTTTAAACCATTTTGCAACACTTGGCGAGTGGCAGATAAAAGTGCCAACCTAGCCAGCTTCAAAGCCTGATCATCCACCAGAACACGATCCGCGCTGTAGAAGGCATGAAAATCTCCTGCTAAATCCCGCAAATAAAAGGCTAATGCATGTGGCGCTAAGTCGGCAGCTGCATCAGTTAATACTTCTGGATATTCGGCTAGCCGTCTTAATAAACGATCTGAAGCTTTGCTCTGCAACAGAGCTAGATCAGCAAATTTCAAATTAGAGATTTGCCCACCCCATTGCTGCAAGATGGAGCTAATCCGCGCATGTGCATATTGTACGTAGAACACTGGGTTCTCATCATTCTGCTGCAGCGCTAAGTCAATATCAAATACAAACTCAGTATCAGCCTTGCGAGAGATTAAGAAAAATCTCACAGCATCGCGGCCACGTTGCAATGCTAAATCTCTTTCTACTGGAGTCATCTCTGGAGTAATACCACCAGACCATTCCACTAAATCCCGGACCGTGACATAAGAACCAGCGCGCTTGGAGATTTTGACCTCTTCTCCGTTTCGCATAACAGTCACCATCTTATGCAGCACATAGTCTGGATAGGTTTTGGGAATATCCCAACCACGCTTTTGTGCAACGCCCTGTAAACCAGAGCGTACGCGAGCAATCGTGCCATGGTGATCGCTACCTTGCACATTAATGACCTTTGCAAACCCACGTAGCCACTTGCTGGCGTGATAAGCCACATCTGGAACAAAGTAGGTATAACTGCCATCGGATTTGCGCATGACGCGATCCTTATCATCACCATCATCCGTCGACTTCAACCATAAAGCGCCATCGGCTTCATATGTCTTACCAATGCCTTGTAAGTCTTGAACAATTTGCCCAACACTGCCATCGGTGTACAAGGAAGATTCCAAGTAATAGCAGTCGAACTTGACACCAAAGGTTTTCAAGTCGATATCTTGTTCCTTACGCAAATAGGCGACTGCGAACTGACGAATCGCTTCGATCTTCTCTGCGGAAGACAAATCAACGCGATAAGCTGGGGAGGTCTTATAAGCGGTAGCAATCTCAGCAATATATTCACCGTTATAAGCTTGCTCAGGCCACGTTGTATCACCGGGCTTCAAGCCATCCAAGCGCGCTTCCACAGATAGTGCCAAGTTGGCAATTTGTACACCAGCATCGTTGTAATAAAACTCACGATGCACTTTGATACCTTGAGTTGCTAACAAATTTGCTAAGGCGTCGCCAAGAGCTGCTTGACGACCATGACCAACATGCAATGGGCCAGTAGGATTTGCCGAGACAAACTCAATCATGGCGCTTGCTGTCGGGTTGGAGCCAGGAGCAAGCTCACCAAATTTTGATCCAGTAGTCAACACCTCCTGAACTACGGTAGTTTTAGCTGAATTACTGAGGCGGAAATTAATAAATCCAGGGCCCGCAATGTCACAAGAAGCAATTAACTGATTAAATCCAGGCTGCTTCTGTAAATTATCCACCAGCGCTTGGGCCAACTCCCGAGGATTTAGCTTCCAGGCCTTCGAAAGTTGCATGGCGATATTGCATGCCACATCGCCATGATCAACAGCCTTAGGGCGCTCCAAGCGGGGCTGCGGGGCTTCGCCTAATTCGCGCTCTTGAGCCAAAGTCTGCAAGGCTCCGCTCAACATCTCAATTAATCGGTTTTTATTGGTTAACAACATAGAAGAGTGAGTTTATCAGGTGGTAAGCTATGGAAATGATCTATCAATTTCGTTCAAAAGCAGGCCCAGATGTCATCATGCTAGCTGATTTGACCAAGCGGATATTCGATATTTTGGGGCGGCCCTTGGAGCCTCGGGGAATTCTGACAGTTGAGCAACTCCCAGTTCTGATCACATCCCTCGAAACGGCCATCCTCAAAGATCTGGAGGAGCGCTCAAAAAATAGTGATGGGCGCGGTTCTGAAGCCCCCAAGCTTGCCGATAGACTTGGCCAACGTGCCTACCCCTTCTTGGAGCTCATGAAACAAGCCAAAGACAAGGATGAGCCTGTCTTATGGGGCGTTTAATCTAGGGAGCTGGATAACTGTCGACGAATATTGTCTACAGATGCACCACGACGTTGCGCCAAATCCTCAATCTGGTCTGCTGATACCTTGCCCACATTGAAGTAACGTGCATCGGGATGAGCCAAGTAGAAGCCACTGACGCTTGAAGCGGGATTCATAGCCATGGACTCAGTCAAGGTCATCCCAATATCCTCTGAACCTATTACCCGTAATAAATCTTCTTTTACCTCATGCGCTGGACATGCTGGGTAGCCAGGTGCTGGACGGATGCCACGGTATTGCTCATTAATCATTTGATCATTCGTCAAAATTTCATCAGTCGCATAAGCCCACAGATCAGTTCTGACGCGATGATGCATTAACTCTGCAAAGGCTTCGGCTAAACGATCAGCTAAAGCCTTCAACATAATCGCACTGTAATCATCATGTTTGGCCTGGAACTCAGCGACTTTTTTCTCAACACCATGACCAGTAGTCACCGCGAAACAACCGAGGTAATCAGCTACGCCAGAATCTTTTGGCGCTACATAATCTGCCAAGCAACGGTTAGGTCTACGCACACCATCCACTACGGGACGCTCAGCCTGCTGACGCAAGTTATGCCAAACGAATAATGGATGCTCACGTGCATCATCGCTGTACAGCACGATGTCATCACCAACCGCATTAGCTGGATAAAAAGCAACTACTGCATCAGCCTGCAACCATTGGCCTTTGATCAACTTGTCAAGCAGGCTCTTAGCATCCTCAAACACCTTACGCGCTTCAACACCCACTACCTCATCGTCCAAAATTGCTGGAAACTTTCCGGCTAAATCCCAAGTTTGGAAGAAAGGTGTCCAATCAATATATTTAGCGATATCACTTAATGCAAAGTTCTTAAATACCCGGCGGCCAATAAACTTAGGCTTCTCAGGCACATAAGTAGCCCAATCAATCAGCTCACGATTCTTGCGTGCCGCCGCTAATGAAATCGTTGGTGCGGCTTTTTTATTGGCATGCTGTTCACGAATACGCACATAGTCATCGCGCAAATCTTGAATAAATTTATTAGCGCCCTCATCCGACAATAGGCTCGATGCCACGGATACGGAACGAGATGCATCAGGCACATAAACAACCGGACCATCGTAGTGAGGCGCAATCTTCACTGCCGTATGAACGCGTGAGGTTGTAGCACCGCCAATCATCAGAGGAATTTGGCGCTCACGGAAATAATCATCACGCTGCATCTCTTGCGCTACATAAGTCATCTCCTCCAAAGACGGAGTGATCAAGCCTGATAGACCGACTATGTCAGCCCTCTCTTCTTTCGCTCTTTTTAAGATTTCAGCGCACGGAATCATCACTCCCATGTTGACGACTTCAAAGTTATTACATTGCAGCACGACAGTCACAATATTTTTACCGATGTCGTGAACGTCTCCCTTTACAGTAGCCATCACGATCTTGCCCTTGGCTTTAGCTTCGCCGCCTGCGGCTACGTGTAGACGCTTCTCCTCCTCAATATAAGGAATCAGCAATGCCACTGCCTGCTTCATCACTCGTGCACTCTTCACTACTTGAGGTAAAAACATTTTTCCGGCACCAAATAAATCACCAACAACATTCATACCGTCCATGAGCGGACCTTCAATCACTTCGATTGGTCTACCGCCCGCACCCATAATTTGTGCGCGCAATTCTTCAGTATCTTCTTCAATAAATGTAGTATTGCCATGAACCAGTGCGTGGGTTAAACGCTCACGGACTGGGGCTTCGCGCCATACTAAGTTTTCAACTTGCTTAGCGCCGCCGCCTTTAAATTGATCGGCAATATCGAGCAAACGCTCAGTAGGTGTTTTGCCTTCTTTTTCTTTAAAGCGATTAAGCACTACATCCTCAACGCGCTCGCGTAACTCTGGATCTAAGTCAGCATACACACCCAACTGTCCAGCATTAACAATACCCATATCCATGCCAGCCTGAACGGCGTGGTACAGGAAGACTGTATGAATCGCTTCACGAACGCGATCGTTACCGCGAAATGAGAAGCTGACGTTGGATACACCACCGCTGACTTTTGCGCCAGGAAGATTTTCTTTAATCCAGCGAGTGGCATTAATAAAGTCCACCGCGTAGTTGTCATGCTCTTCAATACCTGTAGCTATCGCAAAGATATTAGGATCAAAAACAATATCTTCGGCAGGAAAACGGATTTCATTTACGAGGATTTCGTAACAACGCTGACAAATTTCTGTTTTGCGCTTAAAGGTATCGGCCTGGCCAGCCTCGTCAAAGGCCATGACGACACTAGCAGCACCATAGCGACGAATTAAACGTGCCTGCTTTCTAAATGAATCCTCTCCCTCCTTCAGGGAGATTGAGTTCACAATCGGCTTACCTTGAATACATTTCAAGCCTGCTTCTATGACACTCCACTTGGAGGAGTCAATCATGATTGGCACACGAGCTATATCAGGTTCTGAGGCAATTAAGTTTAAGAAGCGCGTCATGGCCGCTTCAGAATCCAACATGGCCTCATCCATGTTGATATCGATGACTTGCGCGCCATTCTCAACTTGCTGTCTTGCTACTACCAACGCCTCATCGAACTGATTATTCAGAATCATGCGCGCAAATGCTTTAGAGCCGGTGACGTTAGTACGCTCACCAATATTCACAAAGCCAAGGTCGGCTGTAACGTTGAATGGCTCTAAGCCTGACAACTTCATGGCGGGCATCGCTTGTTTGTCGATTTTTTTATTTTCTTGATTGCTCATACCGCAACCTCCTCAACTTCGCGATAGAAGGCTCGTGGCTTACGCTTTGCTACTGCATTGGCAATTGCGCGAATGTGATCTGGAGTGGTGCCGCAACAACCGCCTACCAAATTGACTAAACCGTCTTTTGCAAAACCATCAACCAAACTAGAGGTAATTTCTGGGGTCTCATCAAAGCCAGTGTCGCTCATTGGATTTGGCAAGCCGGCATTCGGATAGCAAGAAACAGCAGCATCGCAAATACGTGAGAGCTCGGCAATATACGGACGCATCAAAGCAGCGCCCAAAGCACAATTCAAGCCAAAAGTAAGGGGCTTGATGTGACGCAAGCTATTCCAAAATGCCTCAACAGTTTGCCCAGAAAGTATTCGGCCTGAAGCATCGGTCACCGTTCCTGAAATCATCACCGGCAAACGATTGCCAGTCTCTTCAAAAAATTCATCTAAAGCAAACAGTGCTGCTTTGGCATTCAGGGTATCGAAAATGGTCTCCACCAAAAACAAATCAACACCACCCTCAAAGAGTCCTTCAATCTGCTCACGATAAGAAGCGCGCAAAGCATCAAAGGTGACATTGCGTGCACCTGGATCATTTACGTCAGGCGAAATGCTCGCTGTCTTGGGTGTTGGGCCAATAGCGCCGGCTGCAAATCGAGGTTTATCAGGGGTGCTGTATTTGGTACAGGCTGCACGAGCCAACTTTGCTGAGATGACATTCATCTCGCGCGCAAGGCCCGCCATTTTGTAATCCTCTTGAGCAACGGAAGTGGCGCCAAAAGTATTCGTTTCAATAATGTCAGCGCCAGCATCCAAATACTGCTCATGAATCTTGCTAATAATCTCTGGTTGGGTCAGCACCAATAATTCATTGTTGCCTTTGATATCACTCGGGTGATCAGCAAAGCGGGTATTGCTTGGTAGACCGCGATAATCTGCTTCAGTCAGCTTGTGCTGCTGAATCATGGTGCCCATAGCGCCGTCCAAAATGAGAATGCGCTGCTTTAAAAGCCCTGGGAGTGCCTGACCACGTGTATACGGCTGGGATAAACCATTAGATTGCATTGCTTAACCGGGAATAATCTCTAGAATCCCTTATTCTATTGGTAAAGCCACTTTTTTATCTAACCTGGGATCTATATGTTCGGAGCAATGCCAGAATTCAACCAAAGCCTTGAGATGTTTAAAACAATGTGGGGGCACGGTGCAGCTGGGCAACCAGGCCAATTTCCCTTCACTAGCGATAGTTCTAAGGCTGCAAGTGGCTTTGGCGCCTTCCCGGGCTTGGATGTGGATGAGCTTGAAAAGCGCATTAAAGACCTTAAGAGCGTTGAGAATTGGCTAAACCTCAATCTCAATATTCTTAAATCAACCATCCAAGGGCTTGAGGTTCAGCATGCCACGATGATGGCACTTAAATCCTTTGGTGATGCGGTCTCTGCAGCGGGGGCAGCAGCAACCAGCTCCAGCGAATCATCTGGAACAAAGACCAGCAGCGCTAAACCACGCAAAACCGGAACACGCCGTCCTCGCAAAGCTGGCGACTCAACTTACCTCGACGAAGTAGGTAATTCAGATGGGCAATAGCCTCACCCATGGCAAAAGTCATTTGGTGAATATCTAATTCCCGCTTAAACAAGACCGGCACAATCTCTCTAGCGTGTGCCGGTTTTTCACATGCGCCAAGAGTCTCAGCCAAACGCTCATCGTGATGAGTCTTTAATTGCCCAATCCGCGGCTTCATTCCTGTGAATGGCTTACCATGGGACGGCAACACCAAGGTGTCATCTGGCAATGGCAAATACTTGTCTAAAGAATCCAAATACAAACCCAAAGGATCTGCATCAGGCTCCGAGTGATAGACGCTAACATTGGTCGATATGCGCGGCAACAACATATCACCAGAAATCAATACACCAAGCTCTTTGCAAAACAAGGATGCATGCTCAGGCGCATGACCGTAACCCATGATGACCTGCCATGCTCGGCCACCAATCGCAATCATCTCACCATCCATAATGCGACGAAATTGACCTGGAATTCCTGGGACCATATTACTGTAGTAGTTAGAACGTCCCCGAATTTTCTCTAAATCCTCAGGCGCACTCAAGCCATGCTTCTGAAAATGATCAGCCGAACCTCCGCCTCCAGCTAGCGCGCCCACTGCCGCACCTCCCTCCTTGTGACTTAACCACTGTGCAGTTAAGTAATCAGTCATAGAGATCCACATAGGCGCATTCCAGAGCTTGCATAACCATTGAGAGAGGCCCACATGATCAGGGTGCATATGAGTCACAAGCACACGTAATACGGGGAGGCCTTGGAGTTGAGTAGCAAAAATCTGCTCCCACGATGCACGCGTTTCATCATTGGCGATACCGCAATCGACAATCGTCCAGCCCTCAATGCCATCAAACCGATCGCGTAAAAGCCACAAGTTAATATGGTCCAAGGCAAAGGGTAAAAGCATTCTGAGCCAATAGACACCTGGGGCTAACTCAATCGTACTACCCTGCTCCGGCAGAGCATCTCCTAAGGGATAATGAATAGCATCGTTTGTGTTTGCTTGATTTTTAGTATTCATACTTAATATTTATTCTTCTATTTCTAGGTTTAATTTGACAACAGTTCCATCACCTTGCATCAATTGGTGTGATATTAATCCAGATAATGGCTTTTGCCGTGGGTGTTATCGCACCCTTGCTGAAATTGCAGATTGGTCAGAGCTCTCAGACCTAGAGAAGCTCAAAGTTTGCGCACAGCTTGCTGCACGCAAACCAGAACAAACTCAATAAGCTATTTCTGCTCATCGTTGATGCTTATTTATTCACATCTACTATAAGACGTCCGCGTACGTTTCCAGCCATTAACTCTGCTGCATATTTGATCGACTCTTCTAAGCCAATCTCATGAGAGATTTCATCTAAAGTTTTGAGATCCACCAATTTACTTAATTGCTCATAGGCGGCAATCCTTTTTGTGCGGGGCACAGTCACGCTATTGACGCCATACAAGGTCACGCCACGCAAAATAAAGGGTGCAACAGTAGATGGAAAATCCATGCCTTGTGCAAGACCGCATGCTGCTACCGCGCCCTCGCTCTTTGTTTGCGCACACGCATTTGCTAAAGTATGACTTCCAACGCTATCAACCACCGCAGCCCAACGTTCTTTTGCCAAAGGTTTACCCGGCGCCGATAAGGTAGCACGATCAATCACTTCGGTAGCGCCTAATTTCTTTAAATAATCAGCTTCAGCCATGCGGCCTGTACTAGCCACCACGGTAAAGCCTAGTTTGCTCAACAAGGCAATGGCAAAGCTACCTACCCCACCAGCCGCACCTGTCACCAAAACCTCACCATCACTGGGCTTAAGACCGTGCTTCTGCAAAGCCATGACGCATAACATGGCTGTATATCCAGCAGTTCCAATTGCTAAGGCCTGCTTGGCTGTAAAACCTTTTGGCAGAGGGATCAGCCAGTCGGCCTTGACTCGAGCCATCTGGCCCAATCCACCCCAATGCCCCTCCCCAACGCCCCAGCCATTCAGGAGCACCGCATCCCCTACCTTAAAGTCTGGGCTACTACTTTCAAGAACTTCACCGGCAAAATCAATCCCAGGCACCATTGGAAAGCTCCGCACTACAGGGCCCTTACCGGTAATAGCTAAGCCATCCTTGTAATTGAGAGTGGAATAGAGAACTTTAACCTTAACGTCCCCATCTGGCAGGCTGGCCTCATCAATCTGGGTCAACTCAGTACGGTAGCCCTGATCATCCTTGTTTACCAAAATAGCTTTAAACATGTTCATTCCTTTTCAAGCGGAGTAATTCCCCACAACAAATCCCCAAAGGGTTTATCCTAACGAGCATTGTTGATTATGGAGGTTTCCATGAAAAAAATTCTACTATTAACCGCACTTTCTGGCTCACTGCTCTCTGGCTGCT
>CAIMOW010000014.1 GCA_903843235.1 uncultured beta proteobacterium
ATACACCCCATTTGGTCACTCTGACTATCAAACTATTGTTGCCAATATTAAGAAGTTCTCTCAAGGTGGCAAGACAGCAGTTGTATCCACTATCAATGGTGACTCGAATGTTCCTTTCTACAAAGAGCTGGGTAACGCAGGCTTGAAAGCAAAAGATGTTCCTGTAGTTGCATTCTCCGTTGGCGAAGAAGAGTTACGCGGGGTAGATACCAAGCCATTGGTAGGTCAGTTAGCCGCATGGAACTACTTCATGTCAGTTAAGAATCCAGTGAATGACGAGTGGAAAAAACAATGGGCTGCTTATTCTGTAGAGAAGAAGTTGCCTGGCGCCAGCAAGCCTTTGACAGACGATCCAATGGAAGCCAGTCGAACCGGCATCTTGATGTGGAAGGCGGCAGTTGAAAAAGCAGGCACAACTGATGTTGACGCTGTTCGTAAAGCAATGATTGGTCAAAAACTGAATACTCCAAGTGGTTATCTTGAAGTAATGGGTGCGAACCACCATTTGTCTAAGCCAGTCATGATTGGCGAGATCAAAGCAGATGGCCAGTTCAATGTGATCTACAAAACTCCAACAGCAATCCCAGCTAAACCTTGGAGCCCATACATTGATGGCAATGCAGGCAAGCCTGATTCAGTACAGTAATTTTTAATAGAAATCCCCTCCCTCAAGTGGGGGAGGGTTTTCAAAAATCTTAATGAGATCCTCCTTTTTTCTAAAACCACTCCTTTCGGCGATTTGTCTTCTGAGTTGTGGGGTTGTTTTTGCAAAGATTACAGTCACAGATTTAAAGCCATTATTCGGTGAAAACTTTGATGCAAAAGTAAAAGTAGTTCAAGTCTTATCTAAAGAAGATAGTTCTGAAGCTATAGAAATTCTTCAAGCATTGAGTGCAGAGGTGCTGTTTCTATCACCTCAGGGTGCGGTTGTCCAAAAAGGCGATCATTATGTTGATGTGCTTACAGGGCAAACGGTTTCCGTAAAATCTGACGAATTACAAGACGTAATTTTGAACAACCAATTGCGTGGCAAGGTTGATAATGCTTTGCTGGGCTTGCAGCTTGCATCCACAGATTCACAGATTCGTACCAAAGCTGTTGATGCTTTGATTAAGGATCCTGAGCCCGATACTTTTCCAGTGGTTGAAAAATTACTTTCAACTGAAAACGATCCAGTGCTAAAGCCAAAAGTAGAAAAGCTTTGGGCGCTATTGGCGTTGCAATCAGATAATCAACAATCAAAATTGAAAGCTATTGCCTTATTGGGTGATAGTGGCGACCCTCAAGTCGCTGCTTTATTGGCTCCGCTAGCAAAAGAGGGCGGTCCAGTTCAGGAGGCTGCCGAGAAGGCTCTAGCCAAAATTAAGAAATCTGAGTTTAGTGGCGAGATTTTAGGTAATGTCATTGCCGGCTTTAGTTACGGCAGCATCCTTTTGCTGTGTGCATTGGGCCTAGCGATTACGTATGGTTTGATTGGCGTCATTAATATGGCCCATGGTGAGTTCTTGATGGTGGGTGCTTATGCAACCTATGTTGTTCAGGGCTTCTTTAGGCAATATGCCCCAGGCTACCTGGATTGGTATTTGCTATTTGCACTACCTGTAGCCTTTCTTGCGGCCGCTTTGGTCGGCATCTTAATCGAAAGAACGGTCATTAAGTTTTTATATGGCCGCCCACTAGAAACTTTGTTGGCAACATTTGGCGTTAGTTTGCTAATGATCCAAATGACTAGAACTATTTTTGGTGCTCAAAACGTAGAAGTTGCTAACCCGACATGGATGTCAGGCGCTTTGCAGGTACTGCCAAATTTAGTGGTGCCATATAACCGCATCATTATTTTTGGATTTGCGATTGCAGTGGTCGCCGTTACCTGGCTAGTGCTTAACAAAACTCGGCTTGGGCTTTTCGTTAGAGCGGTCACTCAAAATCGGACAATGGCGGCCTGTGTTGGTGTTAAAACAGTTCGCGTAGATATGTATGCTTTTGCCTTTGGGGCAGGCATTGCTGGATTAGGTGGGGTTGCACTTTCACAAATCGGTAACGTTGGACCTGATCTAGGTCAAAGCTATATCGTCGATTCATTCATGGTGGTAGTGCTTGGTGGTGTCGGTCAACTTGCCGGCACAATATATGGCGCATTTGGACTTGGCATCACGAGCAAGCTACTAGAACCCTTTATCGGCGCTGTATTGGCCAAGATTGCTATCTTAGTGTTCATCATCATCTTCATCCAGAGACGTCCTCAAGGCCTCTTCGCATTAAAAGGCAGGAGCGTTGATTAGTATGGATATTAGAAAACTTGCCCCTTCATCCAGCTTTAGTCTTTTGGTGCCAGAGCGTGAATCCATTCTGAGCAAGCGATCCTATATTGCATTGGCTGCGCTTACGTTGTGCGTATTGATTGGTGTGCCAATCTTCTCATTGTTGGTTCCCGATACCAGCATGTTTTATATGTCAGCTTATGCGCTGACTTTAATTGGCAAGATCATGTGCTTTGCGATAGCGGCATTAGCGCTCGACTTAGTTTGGGGCTACTGCGGAATCTTGAGTCTGGGCCATGGCTTATTCTTCGCCATCGGTGGATACATCATGGGTATGTATCTCATGCGTCAGATCGGTACTGACGGTGTTTACAAAAGTGAATTACCCGACTTCATGGTTTTCTTAGACTGGAAAGATTTGCCTTGGTTCTGGAAAGGTAGCGAGCATTTTTGGTGGATGCTCATGATGTTAATTTTGGTGCCTGGTATTATTTCTTGGATATTCGGATACTTTGCTTTTCGATCCAGGATTAAAGGAGTGTATTTCTCCATCATTACACAAGCCCTCACATACGCTGCCATGCTTTTGTTCTTCAGAAATGAAACGGGCTTTGGTGGAAATAATGGCTTCACTGACTTCAAGAGAATTTTGGGTTACTCCATTAGTGCCCCGAGCACACGTGTCACACTCTTTATTATTACTTTCCTAGTTTTGTTAGGTAGCTTTATTCTTTGTCGAGCCCTAATCACTTCTAAGATGGGTAGAGTTATTACAGCAGTTCGCGATGCTGAGTCACGCCTTATGTTCTGTGGTTACAACCCATTAGGATTTAAGCTTTTTGTTTGGGTGGTGTCGGCTATCTTGTGCGCCATTGCGGGAGCTTTGTTTGTGCCTCAGGTTGGCATCATCAACCCAGGCGAGATGTCTCCAACCAACTCTATTGAAATGGCTATTTGGGTTGCAGTTGGTGGCCGGGGAACTTTGCTCGGACCAATCATTGGAGCCTTTGCAGTCAGCGGTGCTAAAAGCTTTTTTACCGCCAACTTTGCAGAATATTGGTTGTTCTTCTTGGGCCTCATGTTTGTTCTGGTTACTTTGTTCTTGCCTAACGGCTTATTAGGGATATATCACCAGTTCTTTCATAAGAAAGGCGGTTCGGAATGAGCGGGCGCTTTTTAGAAAAAGGGATTGATACCATTCATACGGGCATTCTGTATGTTGAAGATTTGTCGGTCAATTTTGATGGCTTCCAGGCCATTAATAAATTGTCGTTGACGATTGATGTGGGTGAGTTGCGTTGCGTGATCGGTCCTAATGGTGCAGGCAAAACAACATTGATGGATGTGATCACTGGTAAAACCCGTTCGAACATTGCTGGCATTGAGGGTTCTGTGTATTTAGGATCAACCATTGATCTCATGACAATGAACGAACCGCAGATTGCTCAGATTGGTATTGGGCGTAAGTTTCAAAAGCCTACCGTGTTTGAACAACATCCTGTTTGGGAAAATCTTGAGCTGGCTATGGCGGGAGATAAGTCATGGCATCACTCACTAGTCGCTAAGGTGGATTTAGAGGGGCGCCGTTTAATGGAGGCTGTGCTTGCACTTACTCAGCTTGAGTCGGAAGCCTATCGTGAAGCCGGCCTTCTATCTCATGGTCAAAAGCAACGTCTAGAGATTGGCATGTTGTTAATGCAACAACCAAAACTCCTATTGCTCGATGAGCCAGTAGCAGGCATGACAGACGAAGAAACCATGCGCCTGGCTGAACTGCTCAATTCTTTGCGTGGCCAATGTTCTATGGTCGTGGTTGAGCATGATATGGAATTTGTTGCTGCATTGGCGGGAGATAAGGGCAAGGTCACCGTGTTGGCTGAGGGTTCAGTATTGGCTGAAAGCACCCTAGATGAAGTTAAGCGCGATGAGCGTGTCATTGAATCGTATTTAGGACGTTAATTATGTTGATCGTCAAAGACCTCAATCAATACTATGGCGGTAGCCATATTTTGCGTAATATGAATTTTGAAGTGCCTAAGGGGCAGCTGACTAGCCTCCTTGGCCGCAATGGCGTTG
>CAIMOW010000015.1 GCA_903843235.1 uncultured beta proteobacterium
AGAAATTGACTTGGTAATAAAACCAAATCTTTTTACTGTCTATGAGTACTATTTATTTACATCTGTCCCGAAGGACTTGATGCTTTCACTTAGTACCCACAATTATCGGTTCACTAATTTTTAAAGAGGGCTGGCTTGTTTTGTATTTCTTAATAACATCCAGCAGAGAGATGAGACTATATCCCACTTATTTAGGGTCGTCAACACCTTTCTCAGTCTTTTACTTCAAAAGGGCGAAGTTTTTTCTAATTTAAAAAATAAGCTCAATTAAATCAATTAGATAGAAATTAAAAAAATATTCAAATTATTTTGAAAATTTAAGGGTTTTGGAGCATTTCTTCTTTTTCCCCATCCAAAGCCCTCTTTTTTTGCATATAGAAGTGCTTTTTTACTACAAACTAGGGGAAAACCCTGTGTTTTTTTGTATTACCTGCTAATATGTTGCTATGCACAATAAATTAGCGAAGAGTCACTCACCCAGCAGCTTTACTGTTGCGGGGATCCCCGTACCTGTACGTGAGCTTCACGCCGGCCATAGGGCGGCTATTCTTCAGCATTTTTTACAACTGAATGATGATGACCGTCGCCTCCGCTTTGGCACACAAACCCCTAATGAAGTGATAGAGCGCTATGTTGAAGGCCTAGACTTCAATCAAGATACGATATTTGGGATCTTTGACGCACAGTTGAATATCGTCGGCCTGGCACATCTAGCCTACCTACCAGTCTTTAAGAGCAAAGCACGTGCAGCAGAGTTTGGTGTATCAGTGCTAGTCAAAGGCAGAGGCCAGGGTTTTGGTACGGCCTTATTAGGGCGCGCTGCAGTGCACTCACGTAATACACGCATTGAAACTTTATTTGTTCATTGCTTGGCAAACAACAGAGCGATGATGCATTTGGCGCAAAAGGCTGGCATGAGTGTTGAATACGCTTATGGAGATGCAGATGCCTATCTCACATTACCACCTGCAAATTCCAGCACCATTGTGGAAGAAGCGGCCAACAAACAATGGGCAGATTTTGATTACGTGCTCAAAGCAAATTTAAAGCGTGCTAATAATTCTTGGTCGTGGTTATTGGGCCGGCCAACACTAGCGACTTAGTCGCTGCTGGGGGCGCCTTGCAATATCCAAGGCACCAAGATCGAGAGCTCAGCATCGCTTAGCTTAGCATTGGCAGGCATTGGCACTACACCCCAAGACCCCGCACCGCCTTTTTGAATTTTATTTTTTAATAAGGTATTGGCGCCGGGATTATTTTTATATTTTGCGGCAATGTCTTGAAAGCTAGGCCCAACAATTTTTTTATTGCTTGAATGACAACCTAAGCATGTATTTTGTTTGGCTATTGCAAAGGCTTTAGCGCTCTCACTAGATGCTTGCGCAGTAAGCGCCCCAATAAAGAGAAGGGCGGCCACAAAAGCCACCCTCACATCAACCCATACTGAAATCATTTATTGCGCTGCTGATAAATTCTTACTGAAATTTTGGTGAGCTAGTAGGTTGTGATTCATCGGCTTTACCTTGTTTATCTAATCTCGTTTTCTCTGCATCAGAGATGATGTCAAAGTAAACAAATACCTCTTTCACGTCGCTGGCATTGCTCGCAACTTTCTTTGCAATATCAGCTTCTTTTTGCGTCAAAATACCCATCAGGTAAACACTGCCGCCTTCAGCAACAATCGCCATTGAGTTAGAGGGCAATTGCTCCGTAAAAATCATTTGGGTTTTTATTTTTGACTCAAGATAAGAGTCATTGGCGCGGGCCGTATAGCTGCTATTAGCACCTATCACTAGTTCGTTGTATACGCTACGGGCATTCTTCATTGCTTTGACATAAGCACCTGCCTCACCCTTGATATCAAGATCTTTTGCTTCACCTGTGATCAACACTTTTTGATTGAACGAAGTGATGTTGATGTGTGCGTTATCACCAAATCGCTTAGACAGCGCATTACCGGCCTCCAGCTCAATACCCTTATCAATTGCCTGCACGTTAGGACTACGACGGTCTGCTAGGACAGCAGCGCTTGCAGCGACACCGCCAACCGCCAAAACACCACATGCCGACAAGAATGAAGTGAGAATTAAAGCAATGAGTAATTTACTTGCGAGTTTGATTTGCATCTTGAATGCTTTCTATTTTTTTAAGGCACCATTAATCAAGCAATATATGATCAACGCCATCACACAAACTATGCAACAACACTAAATGTGTTTCCTGAATGCGTGCGGTGCGAGTAGAGGGGGCACAAAGATGAATGTCGTCTTTGTCTAACAGACTTGCAATTTTTCCGCCGCCGTTACCCGTGAGAGCAATAATTTTGATGCCCATTTTTTTCGCCACTTCAATTGCCTTTACCACATTCTTAGAGTTTCCCGATGTCGAAATACCCAAGAGAATGTCGCCTTTTTTTCCAAGGCCGCGGACTTGTTTACTAAAAATCTCATCGTAGCTGTAATCATTGCCAACAGCAGTCAAGATCGAAGTGTCAGTTGTCAATGCAATTGCAGCAAGTTCTTGCCGTTCGCGTTCAAAGCGGCCAATCAACTCAGCTGCAAAGTGCTGCGCATCAGCAGCCGATCCGCCGTTTCCACAAGCCATCACTTTGCCACCAGCACGCAAGCATTCAACCATGGCAAGTACACCGTGCGCTACCACTTCTGGAAGAATTTTCTCGGCGTCTTGCTTAACGGCAATGCTGTCTAAAAAATGTTGGGATGCGCGCTTGCGCAAGCGTTCAATCGAATTTTTATCCATAGCAATATTATGCGCCAAAGCAGGTCCTTTTTCCGCAGCCCACTAATGAAACCAAAAGCAACGTATTCTCTTACTTATTGATTAACCCTGCCCAAAACTTCTACCCATGGACCTGAGCTCATTTGACTTTCTGAAGCAGCAAGATTTGCCTGCTGGGGCTCTCTATATAGTTGCCACCCCGATTGGTAATTTAGGGGATATCACCATGCGCGCTTTACATGTTCTTAACGCTGTTGATGGAATTGCCTGTGAAGATACTAGACATAGTGCTGCGCTACTGCAGCAGTTTGGCATTCACAAGAGATGCCTAGCCCTGCATGAGCACAATGAAATGGGTGGGGCACAAACTGTGATCCAGCATCTGGCACAGAACGAGCGCTGGGCTTATATTTCTGACGCGGGCACGCCTGGGGTCTCCGATCCTGGGGCGCGACTAGTGCATGAAGTTCAAAAGGCAGGCTTTCGCGTTGTGCCGATTCCAGGAGCAAGCGCAGTGTCTTCAGCGGTCTCTATCGGTGGCTCTGTCTTGCTGAACTCTGAAGGTCGCTTTCAGTTTATAGGCTTTTGGCCCAACAAAATCAAAGAACGTGACGCGTTGATTCATGACATCCGTAGCAGCGCAAAAACAAGTATCTTTTTTGAGTCTCCTCACCACATTAAAGAAACTCTTTTAGTCCTAGCAAATGCTCTTGAGCCAGACCGCCAGGTAGTAGTAGGGCGAGAACTTACGAAAAAATTTGAGCAAATTATTTCTGTGCGGGCAAGTGAAATTCCCCAGTGGCTTGAGTCTGCAAGCAGTCTCAAAGGCGAATTTATTATTCTAGTGGCGGGACGCCCAGCTAGTGCTGATGAGGCTCCTGAGCACGCCTCTCTTTTGCTGTGGGCCAATGCTTTAAGTCCATACCTTGGTAGCAAAGAGATTGCTGCTGTGCTTTCACAGGCTTTAGGACTTTCAAAGAAAGAGGCCTATCAAATTGCGCTAGATGCAAAAACTTCTAGCGGCGAGCAATAAAAAAGCTGGCATATGGCCAGCTTTTTTATTAATGCAGTAAAAATTTATTTTGTAGCTGGTGCAGCAGCAGGCGCCTTAGGCTCTGGTAATTTACCGCCAGCTGAATTAGCCATATAAACAACTGCACGACCCAATTCGTAATCACTGATATCTGCAGGATTAGAGCCGCCACGAGCTGGCATTGCATTTTTACCTTTAAGAACAGAAGTCATCAAGGAGTCATAGCCCTTAGCAATGCGCGGTGCCCAGGCGCTTGCGTCACCAAATTTAGGTGCGCCTGCAGCACCAGTAGCGTGGCAAGAAGAACAAACCGCTTTATAAACCTGTTCACCAGTTTGAAGTTCGCGCGGAGCGCTTGCATCTTTAAAATTTAACTGGGCAACTGGCTTGATCAATTGCTCCGTAGACTTGGTTGCGTCTGCGGTACCCGCACCGTCGCGCTTGCCGCTGTTCACATACACCATGAGTAACAAAATAATGATCAAGGGTACAAAAAAGCTTGCGAAGACCATGATGATCAATTGTTTAGGGGACTTAATTAGGCTACCGTGCTCGTTGCTCATAGGACTTTTATCGTTTGACGGGGTTTAGAGGGTTACTTTGCCGTGATTATAACGAGAGCTTGCGTTATAGGCACTTACAATAGCCAGATGATTGTTTTTGCTACTGGCGCCCGTAGCTCAGTGGATAGAGTATTGGCCTCCGAAGCCAAGGGTCGCAGGTTCGATTCCTGCCGGGCGCACCA
>CAIMOW010000016.1 GCA_903843235.1 uncultured beta proteobacterium
AAACCTCACTGAGGCTCCCGTATCTAGGCCTGTCACAGACTGTTTAATATAGGTCTCAATCACAAATGATTTTTTAAAAAGCTGGCCTGATCCAAAAATAAGGACGACTGCAACAAGTACTCCAATTGCAGCAAGCACAAACAGGCCAAGACGGAAATAATTGGGATTTGAGTTATTGCTCATGCTACGTCCTTACTCATAATGCGATTAAAGAATTGATGCACTCTAGGGTCAGTACTGGTATCTCTTAATACTTTCGGATCACCTTCGGCAATAATGCCCTTGGCGCCCTTATCCAACATAATGACTTTATCGGCAATGGCATAAATACTCGCTAGCTCATGCGAAACAATCACAAAGGTAATACCTAAATTTTTCGATAAGTCCAAAATCGTACTATCTAAATCTGCTGAGGTAATGGGATCAAGACCTGCTGATGGTTCATCAAGAAACAAAATTTTAGGATCAAGCGCCATGGCTCGGGCAATGGCAGCACGTTTTTGCATACCTCCGCTAATTTCACTGGGCATATATGTCTCATATGGGAGAAGGCCGACCAAATCCAATTTGCAGCGCGCCAATAGATCCATCTGATCTTGGGTAAGCTCGGTATACTCCTCCATAAAGAGTGTCACGTTCTCGAGTAAATTCATGGACCCAAACAGTGCGCCCTGCTGATACATCACACCAAAGCTCGTCATGATCTTTTGACGCTCTGCACCTTGAGCGACAGTAATATTTTGCCCCTCAATCAGAACGTCGCCAGATAAGGGTTGATATAAACCAAAGAGATTCTTGAGAAGACTAGACTTACCGCAACCTGAACCTCCGAGAATCACAAAAATCTCACCATTGTTGACGGTGAAATTGAGGTTCTTCATCAGCACGTTCGAACCATAGCCTACTGTGAGATTCTGAACATCTATGGCATAGGTAGCATTGGAGGAATTGTTATTAGCCGCGTTCATCAGAAACCTGTCTTATAAGAAATGAAAGCGAACACTCCGTCAACCAATACGATCATCACGATGCTGCTAACGACAGCTCGTGTTGCAGAAATACCCACTGCTGCAGCACCTGTACCAGTTTGCATACCCCGTAGGCAACCCACAGCAGAAACGACGACACCAAATAGCGTCGCTTTAATCAGGCCAGATGCAATGTCTTCAACGTCTACCGCTGCCAACATGCCATTATAAAAATTAATAAACGGAATGCCATACGCCAACATCGTAAACATGGAAGCAATGATACTGATGATGTCAGCATACAAAGTTAAGATGGGCATCACTAAAATACCTGCAAGCACTCTGGGCACGACCAAGAAGCGAATAGGGCTTAAGCCGCCACTAACCAATGCATCAACTTCGCTATTGACCGTCATGGTGCCAATCTCAGCGGCAAACGCAGCTGATGAACGGCCAGCGAGCAAAATAGCCGTAATTAACGGACCCATTTCTCGCACAATGCCAAGCGCGGCTAGCGGTCCCACAAAAGATTCAGCGCCAAATTGCTTCATGCCAATGGCCGCTTGAAACGACAAAATAACCCCGATCAAAAATGCAACTAAGCCAACAATCGGCAAAGCATTAATACCAGCTTCTACGGCAGCGTTTACAAAATCACCCCAGCGCACCTGTTTGATATTTCGAATGGACCAAACTAAATCCGCACTCAAGTGGCCAGTAAAAGTGATGAGGCCACGAGCATCGTCAATCAGGTTTTGTGCAGCCATTCCGGTACTAACGATAAAACTTCTCTTTGGCTTTAATTCTGGGGCTGGAAATAAATTTGAGATGGGGTCAAATTCATTTAAGAGTGGCTGATAGCGAGAATCCAATCCGATGATTTCAAACTTTCCACGTGCATTTTGTTGTGCCTCTTGGAGTCCAATTAAAAAGGCAATGCCCGCACCATCTAAAGAAGAAATCCGTGTGGCATCCAATACTAATGTTTGGCTTGTGCCTTGCTTAAGCCAAGCATCTTGAGCATCACGAATTTGAGTCCATACCCCACCCAGGGAATAAACATTAATCATGCCTATTAGGGAAATTTTGGCGTTAGCAGCATCAGTCTGCGACCAAACGGCGACTGGGGGCTCTACTGAAGAAATGGGGGGTGCAATGCTCATAGGCAAACTATAAGGTATCTATGTGAAATCAACATGAAATAACTAAAAAGAAGGAGGCCCTATTAATATCGAAAAAATATTATTCAAGCTTGGCACCCGAGATTCTGACAATTTCAGTTAAAACGGGGGCCTCGGCTCGTAAATGCGCCTGAAATTGCCCTGGAGATTTAGAAGTGGTGACATCCATGCCTTGAGCGGCTAAGCGCTGCTTGACGCCTGGCTGAGCCATTCCTTTGGTAGCAGCACTAAACATCTTGTTTGTAATAGCAAAAGGGGTGCCGGCTGGAAAATACAGTCCATATGAAAACGTTGAGTTATAACCAGCCAGGCCACTTTCTTCAGCTCCGGCTACTCCAGGAATGGCGGCAGAAGGTTTGGCAGAGGTTAAAGCAATCGCCTTTAAGTCTCCGCTTTTAATAAAACTCATCACTGTAGGCGGCGTTGCGAACATCAGTTGTGTATCACCAGAAATCGTTGACACTGCGGCTGGGCCCCCACCTTTAAATTGAATGGTTGTGAATTTTACATTGCCAACAGATTCGAATAAAGCGGCAGCTAGATGGGGAGTCGAACCATTACCAGAAGAGGCATTAAAAATTGCCCCAGGATTGGCTTTGCTATAAGCAATCAACTCGCGAAGATTTTTATAGGGCACATTTGGATTTGCACAAATAATCATTGAGCCGGTTGCGATATTGGTCACTGGTACAAAATCGCCTTCCGCATCAAGAGCCATCCTGGGATACAGCGCTTTAATTTGCGCATGAGGGCCGTACAAAGAAATGGTGTAACCATCAGGAACAGCCTTTGCAACTAAATCAGCAGCAATAGCACCTCCCGCCCCAGGCCGATTCTCAACGGTAACCGCAACACCAATTTCACGAGAAATTTGTTCAGCAGTTACGCGGGCCACAAAATCAGCTGCGCCCCCCGGTGGATAGCCAACAATTAACTTAATAGGCCTATCAGGATAAGAACTTTGTGCATAGGAAAAAGTGCCACAAGAAATGAGTACACAAGTAAAAACAAAGGCAATTTTTCTGCCGATCAACATCATCACTTGCCCGTGAAATTAGGTGTGCGTTTTTCTGCAAAGGCCTTGCGGCCTTCTTTATAATCTTCGCTGGCAAAACAAATCTTGACCATTTTCGTAGCTTGTTCTAAATCCTTAAACTCAGGATCAACTAAAGCTTGCTTAATAGCAAACTTACTAGCGGCTACAGTCAATGGAGCATTCTCAGAGATGAGTTGGGCATACTCCATGGTCAATTTTTCTAAATCGGCATCTGGATGCACTTTTGAAACAAAACCCATTTGCAAGGCATCGTTGGCGTTAAAGCGACGAGCGCTAAAGAAGATGTCAGCTGTATTAGCAGGCCCTAGAATGCTCATGAAGCGTCGAATACCTTCCGGGCTATAACCTAACCCTAATCGAGCGGCAGGCATTCTAAATTGGGCGCCTTCAGAGCAGATACGAATATCGCAGGATGCGGAGAAGCCCAATCCCCCACCGAAGCAATAACCACAGATGCTGGCTATAACAGGCTTGCTACAAATAATTGGAGCTTGATACGCTGCAGTCACAGCTTGATTGTATTGCTCCTGAGCATCTGCTGTTCCCCGCAGCTTGTCAAACTGGGAAATATCCGCA
>CAIMOW010000017.1 GCA_903843235.1 uncultured beta proteobacterium
GCAATGCGTTACGACTGTAATCGGAGAAGGTCAGGAATGTACCACCAAAGGGAATGTAACCGCCATGCAAAGCAATACCATTCATGATGGCGCTCATACCAAATTCGCGCACACCATAGTTAATGTGGTTGCCCCACTGATCAGCGCGTACCGGTTTACAGGCACTCCAGTTGGTTAAATTGGAGCCCGTTAAATCAGCAGAACCACCCATGAACTCAGGCAATGCTGGAGCTAAGGCTTCAATCGCATTTTGGCTAGCTTTACGAGTGGCAATGGTTTCTGCTTTGGCTTGGCAAGTTTTTAAATACGCATTCAGTATTGCTGAAAAATCTTTCGACAGATCGCCTTGCATGCGACGCTGTAATTCAGATGCCAGTTCTGGATATTTATTTTTATAAGCTTGGAGCTTTTTATTCCACTCATGCTCAGCTGCTTGGCCGCGTTTCTTAAAATCCCATGCCTCATAAATGTCTTTTGGAATCTCGAAGGGAGCATAAGGCCAGTTCAAAGCAACACGGGTAGCCGCAATCTCAGCAACACCCAATGGAGAACCGTGTACCTTGTCGCTACCTGCCATATTGGGTGAACCTTGACCAATAGCAGTCTTGCAGCAAATGAATGTTGGCTTATCGCTTTTCTTGGCTTGTGCAATAGCTGTCGCTACTGCCTCTGCATCATGACCATCCACCGCACGAATCACATTCCAACCATAAGCCTCAAAACGCTTTGGCGTATCTTCGTTAAACCAAGAGACAACCTTGCCGTCAATGGAGATGCCATTGTCATCCCATATGGCAATGAGTTTATTGAGCTTCAAAGTGCCAGCCAATGAACACACTTCATGACTGATGCCTTCCATCAAGCAACCATCGCCTAAGAAAACATACGTGTGATGAGCAACAATGTTGTGGCCGGGACGATTAAATTCTTCTGCTAATAATTTTTCTGCAAGTGCCATACCCACTGCATTGGAAATTCCCTGGCCCAAAGGACCAGTGGTTGTTTCAACGCCGGGAGTAACGCCGTACTCAGGATGACCTGGAGTTTTGCTATGCAACTGACGGAAATTTTTCAACTCGCCAATCGGTAAATCGTAACCAGTCAGATGCAAGAGCGAATACAACAACATCGAACCATGACCGTTTGATAAAACGAAACGATCGCGATTAATCCAGTGTGGATCTGTCGGATTGTGCTGCAAATGTTCATTCCAAAGTCCAACAGCTATATCTGCCATGCCCATGGGCATCCCAGGATGCCCTGAATTGGCTTGTTGAACTGCATCCATGGAAAGGGCGCGAATGGCATTGGCCATGCGAATTTGTAGGTTTGACATCGTAAAAGTGGTCTCGAGGAAAATAAATTGGCTATATTTCAGTAATGCCTCAATTTTATCTTCCCGGGCCTTGGGAAATCCAAAAGCCAACCACCCTCACCCCCGAGGTAGCCCACCATTTGCGTGTACGTCGCATCCAAGTTGGCGAAAGCTTTCCGGTATTTGATGGAAAAGGCCAGATAGCCCAGGCAAAACTCCTTTGCTTGACCGCAAAATCTGGTGAAGCACTGCTAACCCAAGCTCGCCCTGACACCCATCGTGAGACCTCTTATGCCATTACATTGGCCCAAGGCCTCGCTGGTGGCGATAAAATGGACTGGATTGTTGAAAAAGCCATTGAAACAGGCGCCCAAAATATTGCTCCCTTGCAATGCGAGCGCTCTGTCATCAAACTCACTGGGTCCAATAATGCTGAGCGCGCTCAAAAACGACTACTCCACTGGAAGGGCATCATTCAAGCTGCCTGTGAACAATGTGATCGGACCGTGCTAGCTAACCTAGAGCCCATTCAAACCTTTGATAGTTACCTCAAAGCCCCGCAAAAGCCAAGATTGAAGCTGCTCTTAAGTCCAGATGCCGCGAAAAGTATGAATTCGGTCCTGATGGAGGTGGTGCCTCAGGATATTGTCTTAATGATTGGTCCGGAAGGTGGTCATTCCCCAGAAGAAGAAGCGCTCGCCCAAGCTGCAGGCTATCAACTCGTATCTTTAGGTGAACGAGTACTTCGCACAGAAACAGCTGGAGTGGTTGCAATTACAGCCGTTCACACTATTTGGAACTCAGAAATGCAAAATCGCCTCACATAGAGGCGATTGGGCTACAACAAATTGGCTGCTGATTAAGCGAAGGAGTAGAAGACGCGATAAGGCGTGCGACGCTCAGCCCAGAAATCAACTGCGTCACGGAAGACATCTAATAAAGTCTCGCGCGCTTCTTTGTCAAACTTCTGCGTACAAGGCAAGCCTTCTAGCACCACCACGAAGCCTGGCTGTGGGCCTGACTTATCAACCAAAGTAGTCAATGCATCTAAGAGCGGGTCATAGTTCTTTGCCTGCTGCTTGGTGAGTGAATAAGCAGTAGCAATGGACTCAAGAACCTCGCCTTTAGTTATTGCATGGGCACAGCTAGCGTAAATAAAGTGCTGACCTAATTCGGTAGCAGCTTCTTGCAGATCTCGCGTGCGGAAAGCACGAATAGACTGCACGATATTAGGGCGCACACTGCGCAACATTGCCGGCGGTCCGGCATCACGAACGGCCAAAGCGGCACGCCAAGTAGCTGTCACTTTTTTCCCCGTAACTTGATTTGCTGCATAGGTTTGTAAACGAGATAAACCGCCCTGAGCATAAACATTGGCAGCGGATGACTCAGTTTCAAGTCGATCATTGCTGTCCCAACTTTCAGCTCGGCTATGTTCATCGAAGCTTGCTGTATTGGTGTTTTCAGAGCGATTATTCATGATGGGTGCTAGGTTACCCTTA
>CAIMOW010000018.1 GCA_903843235.1 uncultured beta proteobacterium
TGGAGGAATTCCTATTCCTCGTGCTGATCACGCAGAAATAGTTGCCGATATGGCATTGGGCATGTTTATTGACTTAAAAGAGTTTAATGATGCCTATGGGATGACCCTTAATATGCGCATCGGTATTAATTCTGGCCCAGTAGTAGCAGGGGTAATAGGCTTTACTAAATTTTCCTATGACCTCTGGGGTAATACCGTAAATACTGCAAGCAGAATGGAGTCCACCTCGGTAGAGGGAAGAATTCAGATCTCTCCCTCAACCCAAGCCTTATTGCAGTCTAGCTTCAATTTAGAGGAGCGTGAATTAATGGAGTGCAAAGGCCTAGGAAAAATCATGACCTACTTCTTGAACGGTCGACGATAGATTTTATTTAGTTGTTACTCATCTTGAAACAATATATCAATTAACGCCATTAACATGAACGATCATAAATTCTTCTCCTTATCAAAACCTCTATTAGCCATTCTGCTTGCCTCCAACATTGTTTTTGCTTGGTGGTTAGAGAAAAAAATAGGTAGCTACTGGGGATGGATGGTAGTTGATTTATCAACAGATTTAAATATCGACCTCACTACTGCATTAGCGGTACTGCAGTTTGTGATTTTTGGTCTGAGCATTGACATGTCAATCCGCACAACAGTGACCTCGATTAATCACAAATTGCAGGGCTTCCAGATTCCGGAAATAGCTGTGACGGCGATGACTACCTCAACTTATGGCATCGTCGGTTTGATCGGCTTTATTCTGCTCTATGACCACAGCCTTTCTCATATCTTAGCCGCTGCTGGTGCAGTTGGTATCGGTGCGGCATATATCTTTCGTGAATGGATTTCAGACGTTACCGCAAGCATTCAGATTCAGACTGATCATTTGGCTAGCATTAATGATTACATTCAAGTCAATGAAGAAAAAGATGTTTATAAGGTTACTCAAATTGACCATCGAATGGTCACTATTGAAGACAAATTTGCCTATTTGATCCGCATTCCGACGCGTCAATTTTTAAATTGGAAATACATCAACCTCAGTAAGCAGCCTACTAAACGCGGTGTAAAGCGCCGTTGTACTTTTAATTTAACCTCTCAAAATGACAGTAATAGAGTCTTGAGTATGATGAATAACGGCATGCAATATTTAATCTCTAAAGATGAACGTTTTTACCTAGGTTATTCCTGCCAAATTCAAGAGATCACTGGCGGCGCCATTTCTTACGGTATTAGCTACGAATGTCACCCAAGTCTCTCCTTCCTCTCCTCAAGCAATTCAGTTTATGGAGCTTTACTGCATATCTTTAATGCAGCTGCCATTAACTTGAATTCCGATATTGAGATTTATCGTCCTAGTATTGGAAAATCAGATGCTAAGCAAAGGCTGTTGGATATTTATCAATCTTCCATTCTGAAAGTATTGGATGAAAATCAGATTCAGGAATTAGCATCCGTAGTGCATTTAGTTCCTTTTGAGTCTGGAGATCAGATAATCAAGCATGGGGAACTGGCGCAGAGTATGTATTTCATCTCTGAAGGTCATCTTGAGGTGGGCATCCCTGGAAAAGATGGGATAGATTTAATCGTTGCCACCTTGTGGCCAGGGGACTGCGTGGGGGAGATGTCTTTGTTGACGGGTGAACCTCGCTCCGCAAACGTTTACGCTAAAACGAACGGTATTTTGCTAGAAGTCACAAAGGGTAATCTTGCACCCTTCCTTACTGCATCCCCAATATTGATTGAAAAAATTTCTCAAGTGCTTGCAGATCGCAAAGCTAAAAACGAAAAAGCAGCAAGTAGCGAGGATGAAATAAAATCTCAATTTAGTCAGATCAAGGCATTGGCTCAAAAGATCTTTCATTTTTTCTTTGAAACAAAATAAGACCACAATTGAATAAGTATAAGAGTCTATGACTAACTCGCTTTATGTTTCCTCCCCAGTCAATGCTTTAGTGCAAGGTATTTTAAGAGAAGATAAAACTCTCGAACAAGTCCTTCATCGTGGTGATTTTGGCTTGGGCACATTCGACGATCTCGATGGTGAGATGGTGTTAGTCGATGGAATCTTTTATCAATTGCGATCTGATGGATCTGCCTTAATTCCAGATCTCAGCATAGGCACTCCTTACGCTTGCGTTACCCACTTTAAGCCGACTGATACCATTGAATTGTCTACTCAAGTAAGCCTTCTCCAAATACAGAAACTCATTTCTGAATCACTCCTTTCTAGTAACTTGGTTTATGCCATTCGGATGGTGGGTGTTTTTTCTAAGATTCGCGCTCGCTCAGTTCCAAAACAGCATGCTTATCGCCCTCTGGTTGATGTAGCAGGGGATCAAAAAGAATTTCATTACGAAAATATTGCCGGCCAATTGGTTGGCTTTTGGACGCCTGATTTTATGCATTCCATTACAGTCCCCGGCTATCACCTGCATTTTTTAAGTGAAGATAAGAGTCACGGCGGGCATCTTCTGGATTGCATAGTTGATAGCGGCACGGTTTGGTTACAGCCGATCGATCAATTGGACCTAGACTTACCTCACACTATTGAATATCTGCATGCTAATCTCGATAAAGATGTCTCAAGCGATTTAAATAAAGCTGAGCATTAGTTCTCCAAGACTGCCACCTGAGCTTAATCAGAGTAAATAACTCCTCTCACCTTACAATGACCTTAGGCAGAATTCAACTATGTGAGCTCTGGACGGTCAAGAGGCAATTAAATAATTTCATAGGTGAGCAGGAGAACTACTACCCCCATAAAGATTAATGCCATCATAAAAAATTTATCAGCTATATCTTCAAAGTAAACCTTTTTGGAGTTGCTGCGAATTGATAGATAAGACAATATGGCGCTCGTTAAGAAGATCAGCGCATCTAATGCAAGCAGGTCATCGACTCAATAAGCAACGCCTCGATTGGATTGTGTTAGCTTCACAATACTGATAACCGTCATACATACCCCCAACATTGCCGCCGAAGTTGAAAGAATGTGTCTGCTTAAGTTATTGTTGCTGCGCATTTATTGATGCATATACCCAGGCAGAGAATTTGATCCCTGGTTTTGGTTTGGTACGGGCGCACCTCCCAGATCAGGTAAGTTGTAATTAGGCTGATTTGAGCCTAGTCTTTTGGGGCTGGTAGCAATGAAAGTAGGTACTTTGCTATCGAAAGTCACTTTTTGTTCCGCGTTTAGTATCTTGTAGAGCGGTTTAGCCGTCTCATCAACTTCTTTAAGTGTGGTGTAACGGCTCTTTGCATCCTCGCTAGACTGGCTCAGATACTTTGGCCCGTCAACGGTGCTGCTGCTATCAGCATTTAATCTGGCCCTTTCTTTGGCAATATCGCTCGCATACAGTCGAACTTTGGTGGCAAAGTTGCCCCAAGCTTTATTTTGTTCGGACGTGATTTTGAGACTTTCTTCTAGCAGTGAGAGGTGGGTCTCAATTTGCTCGTAAGTTAGCAGATGGGAACCTGGTGTGGGCATTGCTATATGGTTAGTTTGCGTTGTAGCTGAGGAATCAGGGTTGGAAGCATTGCGACCTGCGCCCCTACGCATGCCCTGTATTCCTGGAATTCCTGAGCCTTGTGAGCCACCCCATTGGGCATAAGACTCTTTGATTGGCAGAATCACCACCAGAACCAAAAAACTCAAGATAATCGAGCGTAACGGTATAAAAAAGAGATCCATTTGGCTTATATTTTTATTCATAACTCTTATTAGACTGTGATTTAGTTAAATACTTACTGTAGCAATCAAAATAATTGTTTTGAAGGATCTCGTAAGTTTTTTCAAGCCAACCATGTCTAAGTATTAACACACAAGGAGAGGTATATGAAAAGAACGATGCAAGGTTTGATTATGGCGAGCATTTTGATGGTGAGCACCATTGGTATCGCTAGTGCCGCATTGCCTGAGCCACAAGATCCCCAAGCAGTGGCTAATATGAGTTTTGAGCAGCGTCTGCAAATGTCCAGGGATCTACAAGAGCAATTTAAGCAAGCTACCCCTGAAGAACGTCGTGCTTATCGTCAAAAGCTGCATGCCAAATTTAAGGCTTTAAGTCCTGAAGATCGCAAAGCATTACGAGACAAAATGCATGCTCAGTGGGAGGCTTTAGGTCCGGAGCAAAAGAAAGAACTTCGCGATAACCGCAAAGCGATGATTGCTGCCATGACACCAGAAGAGCGCTCCGAGATGAAGAAAGAGAGGGAGGAGTGGATGAAGGCGCATCCTCATGAAAAGGAGCATTGGAATAAGCCGATGGCTAATTAAGGATTAATTTGAGTTTATTTCCTAGTAAGCAATACCGTATCGAGCAGGCTTTATTAAAAAGTGCAGTAGCTGGGGATTCCAAGGCGTCGAAAGAGCTTATTCGGCTGCTAAGCTCCCCAGCTTACGCATTGGCTTGGAAGATGTTGGGCAAAAAAGAAGATGCGGAAGATGTCGTGCAAGAGGCATTTATTCGACTATGGAAAAGTGCAGAGTCATTTTCAGGGAAATCGGGTTTGTTTACTTACTTTTATGTGATTGTGAGCAATCTTTGTTTGGATCGACTTAAGAGTATTAACAAGGGGTTCTTTGAAGAGTTTGATGAGCTTGTGCACTACCCAGAGCAAACTATTGACTGGCATGTTGGAGAGGGCATAGGCCCAGAAGGAATCAAAAACGCGATGGATGTTTTAAGTAGTAAGCAAAAAATGGCAATGTTGATGTGGGCCTATCAGGATATGACGGCTGAAGAGGTTGGTCTAGCAATGGGGATGAATAAAAATAGCGTTGATCAATTATTGTACCGGGCCAAATTAAAGCTCAAATCCGAATTAGAGAAAGGTGAATCCCATGAGATCAAATGAAAAAAAGCAGTTGAAAAAAATATTCGATCAAATTGAAGTACAAAATCCATCAATTCATTTTGAGCAGCGCATTTATCAAGATTGGCAAAGGGTAGTTGCTAAAGCAGAAAAGCCAAATCATCGCTTCTCTGAAGTCTTAGTGCATGCAAAAGTACACCCTAAGATGGTTGTCTTTTTGGTGATTGTGGCGATTGCTGCCTCCATATTACTAGCCCAACACCTGTTGATATCTTCTCAGGACGATGAATTACGCAGGATTGACGCCTTATCTGAACTCAGCTTATCTACTATTTAATTTAAAGGGTGGTTCCTGGCTTGATTTTCTTCGACCATTAAAATATTCCGATTACACTGAATGCATTACAGCGTTAAATGCTAAGTAGATATGAAGATAAACTTTTCCAGATTGAAAATACCGAATCTCTTAAGGACACTCGGACATTGGACAGATGTTTTATGTTCTCACCTCCCATTCATTAATAAAATTCAGGTGGCTTGGTTGCGCAGAACATCTGCACTCTTATCTATCACTCTAGTTTTATATTTTTTATTAAAAGCCGCCCAAACAATCTTTGGTTTGAATTCGCCTGAGTTTCGGACTGCTGCGATCGAAGAAGGTTCTATTGTTGCTACCATTAGCGCCAGCGGTACATTGAATCCAGTTAAGTCAGTCACTGTTGGCACTCAGGTAACGGGGATGATTAAAGAATTAGATGTGGACTTTAATTCCCCCGTAAAAAAAGGTCAGGTAATTGCCAGGGTTGATCCTAGGGAATATCAAGCGCGTTACGATCAGGCCCTTGCTAACTATGAATTGGCAAAGCGCAATTATGAGTACAACCTCAAATTGGTGGATAAAGGTTTTATTTCTAAATCAGCAGTGGTGCAGACTGAAGGTGCATATAAGGCTGCATTAGGCGCATTGAACTTGGCCAAAAAATCTTTAGACGACACGGTAATTCATGCTCCAGTCGATGGTGTTGTTGTCAAGCGTAGCGTAGAGGTTGGTCAAACAGTCGCAGCAAGTTTGCAGGCTCCCGAGTTATTTATCATTGCTCAGAATTTAGCTGAAATGCAAGTTGAGGCCTCCATTGATGAATCCGACGTTGGTCGATTATCTGAAGGAATGGACGCTAGTTTTACCGTAGATTCATTTCCAGCTAGAGTCTTTCAATCTAAGGTCTTGCAAATTCGCAAGGCGCCCATCACCATTCAAAACGTAGTTACCTATACGGTATTGATTTCTGCAGACAACCCTGACTTGAAGTTATTGCCTGGTATGACTGCTAATGTACGCATTATTGTTGATAAGCGCGAAAAGGTTCTGAAGGTTCCGAATGTCGCATTGCGATTTAGGATGCCGAGCACCGATGATTCTTCTGCTGCTAAACCATCTCAAGCTAGCAATACTGCGAGCGGTCCACGCACTTCAAGAGGCGGTGCTGGTGGATGGGGATCTTCCGGAATTCGAAAAGTGTGGCTACTAGATAGGACCGGCCTGCAAGAAAAGCCGGTAGAGCTAAAGATTCGGACCGGAATGAATGATGGTAGCTTTACAGAGCTTTTGCCAGACTCGGACTCCAAGCTTCCTCTGCAAGTAGGGGATTTGGTGATTACTGGAATTCAATCTCCAAGCTCTAAAGAGGGATCTTCTAAGCGTCAAAATGGTCCTAGGATGTTTTAGATAATTTCGTGCTCATACATACCGAAAATCTTTCAAAAATATATGGCGTAGGTGATCAAGTTGTCCACGCTTTAGATTCTGTTTCCGTTGATATTGATACTGGTGATTTTGTAGCCATTGTCGGGGCATCTGGCTCTGGAAAATCTACCTTTATGAATATGATCGGCTGTTTGGATCAGCCCAGTAGTGGAAGGTATTTTTTGGCTGATGAAAATGTTGCATCGCTTGACTCAGACGCATTGGCTGACATTCGTAATCGGCGAATTGGATTTGTGTTTCAGCAGTTCAACCTTTTAAATCGTACTTCTGCCATAGAAAATACTGCGTTGCCACTTTTATATGCGCGCTCAGGCCCTTTGGCTGGCCTTAGCAAAGAGGAACGTCTAGACCATGCCAAAAAACGCTTAGACCAAGTTGGTCTTGGGGATCGCCTTGATAATATGCCTAACCAACTTTCAGGTGGTCAGCAACAAAGAGTAGCGATTGCGCGAGCATTAGTAAACGATCCTGATTTAATTTTGGCTGATGAACCAACAGGCGCTTTAGATTCTAAAACGACCACAGAAGTGATGCGCTTATTTACAGAGTTGAACAATCAAGGAATGACAGTGATAGTGGTTACCCATGAACCAGATGTTGCAGCATATGCAAAACGAACGATTACTTTTAAAGATGGCAAGGTAATGGACATCAAAATAAATCACGCCTGATATGCAAATTGAAATTGCTACTAACTTAGCCATCGCCTTTCAAGCACTGAAGGTGAATAAGTTACGCTCGTCTTTGACAATGTTGGGGATCATTATTGGTGTGGCCGCAGTCATTACGATGATCGCTGTTGGTGGTGGTGCTCAGGCTCGCGTCAAGGCGCAAATCTCTAGTCTCGGTTCTAATTTAATGATCATTATTCCGGGTTCATTACTGCAATCTGGGGTTCGTCTTGGTACTGGGAATGCGCAAACCCTAACCGAAGATGATGCAAATGCTATTTTACGAGAAATTCCTGAAGTGGCTTATGCAGCCCCTATTAGCAGGGGCGGTGGCCAAATTATTTCCAGCAATAACAACTGGGGAACAACTATTTATGGCGTTAATCCCGATTTTTTCGATGCAAGAGAATGGCCACTCGCCAGCGGTCGTATGTTTGAATATGCCGAAATCGCTGGCGCTGGGAAGGTTGTGATTATTGGTCAGACCGTCGCTAATCAGTTATTTGGTGGCGAAGATCCAATCGATCAGCAAGTGAGAATCAAAGGTGTCCCATTTACTGTCATTGGTATTACAGAAAAAAAAGGGCAAAGTATGCAAGGGCAAGACCAGGATGATGGCGTCTTTGTTCCTCTATCAACTGGTAGACGCAGAATTTTTGGTGAGGCAATGGGAAGAATTGCGAGGGTTGGAAGTATTGCTGTTAAGGTACAAGACGGTAATGATATGAAAGTGGCAGAACAAAAGATTGCTGAGTTGTTGAGACAACGTCATCGAACCCAAATAGGGGCGGAGGATGACTTTACGATTAGAAATCTCACTGAAATACTCGAGGCTCAAGAGGCCGCAAGTAAAGTGATGTCAGCCTTGTTAGCGGCAGTAGCCTCAGTCAGCCTTTTAGTGGGTGGAATCGGCATCATGAATATCATGCTGGTTTCAGTGACGGAGCGTACTAGGGAGATTGGTCTGCGAATGGCAATCGGCGCTAAAGGGAGGGATATTTTGGAGCAATTCTTAGTTGAGGCAATGACCTTAGCTACTCTTGGGGGGGTGGTTGGAATATTTCTCGGATTTCTAGCATCTGAACTTATTGCTGTATTAGCTGGATGGGCTATACAACTATCCCTTATTTCTATTGTTTTGGCTGTTGGGTTCTCCGCGGCAATTGGTATTTTCTTTGGTTTTTATCC
Organism: uncultured beta proteobacterium; assembly: GCA_903843235.1. Lineage (GTDB taxonomy): Bacteria > Pseudomonadota > Gammaproteobacteria > Burkholderiales > Burkholderiaceae > Polynucleobacter. The sequence goes on from CAIMOW010000018.1 coordinate 8,428, forward strand.
CGCAAAAAAGGCTGCAATGATGCAGCCAATCCAAGCCTTGCGTTACGAGTAGTTGCCGCCAGTAATTTTTCGCATTACCGCCTTATTTCTGAATGGCTGTTTTCCAGTCTCTAAAGACATCTAAGTCAACCCCATCAGGATAATTAAGCAATCCCTGCGTGTATCCTTTTTTACCTTTTTCGCCATATTGCCAAATAATTTCCTTTGTTTTGCGATCAACCACGATAACTCTATCGTTAAGGTCATCCACAATTAAAACATCGCTGGTATCTGGTAGCTCTCTAGCGATCGAAGAGTGATCTAAGGCGCCATCTCCTTCTTTGGCAAAATACTCCCAGGTAATTTTTCTGGTGAGGGGGTCAAAAATTACCACTCTTCCCGGCTTCCAGAAGTCGGCAACAATTATTTGTTTGCCATCAACCGTTGGAAAAGCATCAGAAGGGTAGCGAATATTTGGGGCTTTAACGCTCCACACAACCTTACCCTCTCTAGTGATGCGGGTGATCCATGAGTCAGTAATTTCTGTTATAAGAATATCGCCGTTCTCCATTGGGGTTGCGCCGTTTGGATGGGCCAATTCATAAGGCGGATTATGTTTGCATTTTCCTGGTGTGCCCCATTGGGAAACAGTAGAATTATCTTTAGGGTCAACAATCAGTACACGGCAATTACGAATATCGGCGGTAATGAATTTGCCATCAGCCAGCAAGTGCGCATCGTCAGGGTAGTTGAGTAATCCAGGGCCGCTGCCACGTCTATCGGGAACGCCGTAAGTCCAAGTGAGTACTTTCTTCTCATAATCCACAATATGGACATCAAAGTTGTCTTCTTCGCTAACAGCGAGTTGCTTGCCATCGGGAGAGAAGTTCACATCCTCATTGCCGCGATAGGCTTTGATGCTAGGTGATGGGAACTCCCAAATAATTTTCTTATTCGGGGCAATTTCAATAAGACGATTATTACGGCGATCAGCAATCACAATAGGGTAAGGTAAAGGCTTTCCCCAAGAGATAACCGGTTTTTGACGATTGCCGGTTACGGCTGGAATGGGGGGCAAAATAACGCCACTGGATACAACTCCTGCGCCCAGCATTTCCGGTGTAACTTGGACCTCAATACCCGCTGGATTACTAGCCTTGGCGACCTTAGTCTCGGCACGGCATTGTGTGCTTATAAATCCAAGGAAAAGAAAGAATGAAAGCCAATACAGATAAAAAGTCTTGGGGGATACTGCAACTCTGGCGCGCATAGATTTCCTTAGTCAACATACAAGGTATTACTTTGATTATTGAGGACTTCAGGACGTGAGGATTTGATCTATCGCAATTAGATGCCTGATTCTCAATATTGGTTTACATGCTTTCTAAAATGGGGCGCTGATTGATGGGTTGCGGTGCGCGAGCATTGGCTGAAAAAGATTTTTTGTAAGTAGTTAATTGCTCAGTTGATATAGTGATAGGCTCTTTTAAGATGACCCATTCCACTCCTTCGGTGCAGGGGGTCGACGTTAGAGATCCCATATAACGGTAATAGCCTTTAGTCACTGGTAGTAAGTCATTGACATTAATCGATATATTTTTAATGGCTTGATTGGGGCCAACTTGTTTGGGGATATTGCTTAATAGGGTATCGAAGGTTTTGTTCGAATTTCCTAGGCGGAATAGCACTACCAAGGCCAGTAATTTCCCGTTCGAATTCTTATGAAGAAAGTGCGCTCCCATTGGAAATATTTCATCTGCTATTTGGTCTCCGGCTGGAGTGTGAAAATGCACCTGAGAAAGACTGTAGATTTGTTTGCCAAGCTTAAGCTGGCTGCGCTTGTTCAGTCTGACGCGCAAAGTGTGCCCATCATTCGCAAGGACTAATGGTGAGCTCAGATAGTTAAATTCTAGGGCGGGAAGTTTTTGTTTTTGGGTTGAAGCGATATTGATGGGTGACTGAAGGCGCCCAGAATCACAGGTATTTGCTTGGCTGGACAAAGGCGCTAAAACGGCAAGCAGCAATAATAGTGGCTTAAAGAGGCGCATACCCTTACATTACCTCAAATTGGGATACATTAATTTTGCTGGTACCGTGCATTTTGTTTGAGTAGTTTTTCACCCATGATTTCGATGAGCTTCAACCATTCATACTGGATATCTTCTGAAAGATACTTGGATAAAGTGCTACCAAAAAGTTTTTTCCATTCAATCAGTAACCCGCTAGAGAATCCAGCGTGGAAATGTTTCTCAGTAAGGTCGTAACGAAGCCGAATATCGGAACTTCCACCTAGAGCAGCCCACCAAAAATGGCTAATGTGATTTATATGCTCAGACCAATCTTGCACTTTTTCGAATGAGGCGCCCAAGAGTGGGTGGAACTTCGCTTGCTCATAAAAATCTGCAAGAATTTCATTTAAAGTATCGCGGCCTATACGATCGGCAAGCATTTTCTTTTGTGGTGGTGGAATTTGGGATTTCATGATGATTCGCAAAGAATCATATATGCTTAAATTGCCTTTGTGAGGATGGCCTGGATGATTCCGACTCAATTCTTGATATAAAACAAACCACCAGATGATTCTTAGTCCTACATTACACAGATTTACGGGGTGATGATGAACCATCAATTTAGGGCAGAAGACTTGTGGGAAGACGTTTTGAGCGTGCGCGCACAGTCTCCGCTAGTTCACAGCATTACCAACTTTGTCGTCATGAATTTCAACGCAAATATGTTGCTAGCCTTGGGTGCTTCCCCCGTGATGGCACATGCCATTGAAGAGGTCGAGGAAATGGCGGGCATCTCACAGGCTCTAGTGCTCAACATTGGTACTTTAGACGAGGGTTGGGTGAGGGCAATGTGGGTAGCAAAAAAACGGGCTCGGTCAAAAGGCGTGCCCGTGATTCTGGATCCCGTAGGGGCTGGGGCAACGTCTTATCGCAATCGTTGTATATCCGAATTGATTTCGATCGATCCGCCAAATATCATTCGCGGTAATGCCTCTGAAATCATGAGTGTTGCAGGTCTATCAGCATTCACAAAAGGAGTTGATAGCTTGGCTAGCTCAGATCACGCCATTGAGGCGGCTATTACTTTGGCTCAGCAGATTGATGGCGTAGTTTGTATTTCAGGGCAGATCGACCATGTGATCGATGGCAAAGGGCGACACGCAATCCTGTCTAATGGCAGCCAATTAATGACAAAGGTAACGGGAGTAGGTTGCTCTGCTACTGCAATGATTGGTGCATTCTCTGCTGTGCAGCCCGATTGGCTTAGGGCGACTGTCAGTGCAATGGCTTATTTGGGTATAGCTGGTGAAATTGCAGAGCGCAAAACAACGATTACCGGAGGCGGTTCTGGCAGCTATCAAATCAATCTATTGGATGCTGTTGATTTACTCGACAGGGAGATGTTTATTAATGCCATCAACTTCAAATTAAGCAAGTACTAAGGTAAGGAATCTAGATATATCCGTGAGCTCATCTGGGTGGAGTGAGTGCTCCATGGGGTAGGTATTCCAATCCACTTGGTAGCCCAGCTTTTCTAGTACGTCAACAGATGCCTTGGCGCGTTCTGGAATGACAACAGCGTCCCAAATTCCGTGGGCCATAAAAATAGGCGTGTTCATATTGGCTGTACTTCTTTCAGTTGTTAATGATTTTGCTAGTGGTAAGTAACCCGATAGCGCCATGACTCCCGCCAGCTTATGTGGGAATCGCAAACCTACCTGTAAGGACATGGCACACCCTTGAGAGAATCCAGCCAGGACAATATTTTCATAGGAAATTCCACGACTGGCTTCGTGCTCTATGAGAGCGGTGATAGCTGCAGCAGATTTCTGTATACCGGATATATCCTCTTGATCAGTGAGGTTTCTACCAGTGATGTCGTACCAGGCTGGCATGACATACCCACCATTTACGGTAACCGCCATGCTTGGTGCGCTTGGGAAAACAAACCGAATTGCCGGGCAATTTGCCAGTTTTAGCTGAGAAATAATGGGTACAAAGTCGTTTCCGTCAGCGCCTAAACCATGGAGCCAGATCACCGAAGCGCTTGGATTGGGTGCGGTTTCTATTTCAATGCAGGGAAGAGTAGTCATGTATGTTTAATGGTTAACTGCCAAAAGTGAATATAAAAGCTCCGTTAAGATAGACTTACAACACCCACGGAGTTGTTTGCTCATGAATAAAATTTATCTTACTGTAGTAATTGCTATTGCTAGCCTTAGTCTTTGTGCTTGTGGAACTCCGCCAAGTCAGTTTGGTATTTATCAACAGTCTGATGGAACTATTGGGGTGCACTCTCCAAAATCGGCCACGCAAGAAGAATCTCAAGTTGCGGCTATGGAGGAGTGTAAAAAACTAGGAAAGCGAACTGCGACTATTTTAGGTAGTCGCGAGACTGTAAATGATCGCTTTCCTATGACCTACTTGTATCGGTGTAGCAATTAAGAGGCTTTTACTTAACTCAGTAACCACTTCTTAATCGATTTATCCACACACATTGCATCTAAGGCGATACCAAAGAATTCAGATCCATTAGTAATCATGCTTTCAATTGCTTCTACCTTGCCAGATTTAATGCCACGCAAGTAAGTCGCAACACGATATCTGAGGAAATGCTCATCTTCACCTTCTTCATTGGTGGTGGAGCAAATTTCTAGACTGCCATAACGCGTTTCCGGATTGATATTCAAGATTGCCAAACCTAATGCGGCAATGAGTTTGTCGGGAACGGGAATGGGCACATAGGAGTAGAGGGACACCAGTCGCTCTACTTCATCTACTTCGATAATGTGATCAATCTCTAAGGTATCTTGCTCTGTTAATTCAGTTTCACCAGAGTCACCACCACCGAAGGTGGATTCAAACTGCAACATCGCAGTATTGCTGTCTCTGGAGATCTCAATCATGTCAGGGTAGCCAAGCAGGCCTTTCCACCAATACATCAGCGAGAATGTGCAAGGCTTTACTTCTACCAAGCCTTCGTCAGTTGATTTGGCAAAGTAAAGACCATAAAACTCATCGTCCGACTCTAGACCGTATTGATCAACCTTAGGTGATTTACTAGCAGCCTTTTTAACCGGCTTCTTAGCCACCTTTTTAGGGGCCGATTTTTTGACGGCAGGTTTCTTTGCTGCCACTTTTTTAACTGGCTTTTTAGCGGCCACTTTCTTGGCTGGAGCTTTTTTGGCAACTACTTTCTTCGTTACTGGTTTTTTCACTACCTTTTTCACTACCTTTTTAGCTACAGCTTTTTTGGTGACAGGCTTTTTGATGACTTTCTTTGCAGGGGCTTTTTTTACCACCTTGGTAGCTACTTTCTTTTTTGCTGATGACTTCTTTGTAGCCATGGTCTATTACCCTTCTTTTGGTAGTTATTGTGCGTAGTGCACTATTTGATATTACTGCAATTTCTATAAGGATTTACAGCTTATATATGAGGGTTTTCCGGGCAATTACAAGGGAGTCGGTAGATTTATCAAAAAATTATTTTCAGCACCTTGAAATTACGCGGTAGCTTGCTACACTGGAATAGTATAGTTATAAACAACCAACATCTAAAGAGAGTCTATGTTCCCTGAATATCGTGAATTAATTAGCAAGCTAAAAACATCAGATCGCCATTTTTCACATTTATTTGATAAGCACAATGATTTGGATTCAAAGATATTGCGCATGGAGGCCCACAAAGAGCCTGCCACCCCTGAGGAAATTGAAATCCTGAAGAAAGAGAAGTTACTTTTGAAGGATCAGATCTACGCGACTTTGAAAAAGGCGAGCGCTTAGTTCAATTGCTTTAGCTCAGTACTTCGTTAAGCTTTTTTAAGGAAGCAGGCTTTTAACAGCATATTACCTACTTCTGTTTTGCAGTCCACTTCATGATCGCCTGAAACTAGGCGAATACCTTTGATCTTGGTGCCAACCTTGAGGGTAGTTGAAGAGCCTTTAACCTTTAGGTCCTTGATGAGGGTAACAGTGTCCCCATCAGCCAGTAAATTGCCATTGGCATCTTTTACCATCAAGCCCACTTCAATTTCATCTGCTTTTGCAGTCATTGACCACTCATGCCCGCATTGCGCACAGACAAAATTCTCACCATCTGGATAGGTCATATCCTCTTGACAGGCTGGGCATTTAGGTAGAGCGGCAGAATTAGTCATGGCGTTCTTATTTGAGGTAATGCAATATTTTAAGCGCTTGCATTGCTAATGTTGCAGTACTCTTATAGGGTATGCGCTATATTGAGATATGCATAAAAACCTGAAGTTCTTCCTGCTGGTATTTCTAGCTTTACTCGTTTTAGCGATGGGGGGTGCTTGGTACGCCATTAGTACGATTAACCCTGCCCAACTCACGCAGCTACTGAGCTCTTCTGTAAAGGCAGCTACTGGGCGTGATTTGAAGATCGCAGGACCTGTGAGCTTGACGATCTTTCCCTCTATTGGCGTTAAGGCTGAAGAGGTTTCTCTTAGTAATGCCTCTTGGGCTTTAGGCTCAGACATGATTCAGCTCAAGCGGATTGATATTGGTATTCGCTTGCTACCTTTATTGAGTAAGCGCATAGAAATCAGCTGGATCAATCTCAATGGCTTGGATGCTCATCTGCAATCCAACGCTGCAGGTCAGAGCAATTGGATTTTGGCTGCCCCTCTGTCGCAGGGGCCCACAGAGAATACAAATTCTGACAAGACAGAAACTCCCACATCGAGTAATGGTGACGGTAGTTTTGTCTCTATCGAAAATTTCAGTGTTACAGATGCTCGAATTTCTTATCAGGATGGCTCTGGGCCTCAAAATATTTTTGAAGTGCAGCGTCTATCTTTGTCGGGCGGTGGCGATAAGACTGCTATTCAATTGGATATGAAGCATGCTAATTACAGTTTGGGGGTGAGCGGCAAAGTAACGTCTGTCCGCAAAATATTGAATAGTTGGAATGCCTCGCCATTGAAGGTCAACATTGACCTGGACATTACTTTGAATGGCAAATCGCTCTTGGTTCGTGGTGATGTTCATAAAACTCCCCAGCAGTTAGCAAGTTTTGACATTACCCTCAAATCAAAATCTTTTGATTTGACCTCGCTTGTAGCTGGCTCCGCTTTAGCGGCGTCCGATGGCAAGATTCCTCATGCTGCCTCAAAGCTAAAAGAAAAGTCTAAATACTTCTTTAATGAAGATCATTTGCCATTTGATTTATTGCCAGTGGCAAACGGCAAAGTTAATGTTGACATTGCTCAGTTGGGTTTGCCAGATCAGGCGCCTATTCGTGATTTGCGTGCAACCTTAATATTCAGCGGTGATCACATCAACATGCAAGACTTTAGTTTTGAGTTGGGCAATGGTCGTGCGCAGGGAAATGTATCCCTAGATAAGTTTCAGAGTGCTGCGCCGAGCCTTTCTATTAATGGCTTTGCCAAAGGGTTTACTCTTGAGCAGATTTTGGCTGATGCTAAATCAAAGGTCAGCGGTGGCGACACCAAAATTGCCTTTGATGTGAAGAGCTCCGGGACAAGCATGCATCAGTTGGCCAGTAGGGCGAGCGGTAAAATTCAGATATCAGTTGGTCAAGCAAAGCTTGCAACCAGCTTCCTCGATAAAGGCGGTGATTTTGTGATCACAGTGCTTGATGCGGTGAATCCGTTACGTAAAAAATACATTCAAACAGTCCTAGAGTGCGCGGTAGCTTATTTGCCTATTAACAACGGCATTGTTAACGTTGCTGATACTGTTGGTGTAGAAACGGATAAGCTAGATGTAGTCCTAAATGGCACAGTAAATTTGAACAATGAGGAAATTAACCTCAAAATCTTTCCTAGGGAGAAATCAGGGCTGACCTTGGGTGTTGACTTAGGTAACCTTATCAAATTACAGGGAACGCTACAGAATCCCAGTTCGGGAATTAATCAGGCTGGAGTGGTGAATAGCGCAGTGACAATTGGCTTAGGTATTTTGACTGGTGGGGCTACGATCTTGGCTGAAAATGCTAAATCAATGGCGACCAAGTCGCAGCCATGTAAGACTGCGCTGCGTCCTTGGTCGGATATTAATGCGGGAGCGAATTAACGATCAAGACAGGCACTTAAAATAGCACTCCGCTGACAAAGAGACTGAACAAAGAAATAAAGATACTGGCAAAAAATGCTGTCCAGAAACTGGAGATGCTGAACCCGCTGACTAGGGAGGAAACCAGCATCAATACAAGCGCATTAATGACCAACAAGAATAATCCCATCGTCAACACAGTCAGTGGGAGTGTGAATAGGATGAGGAGTGGCTTCACAATTGCATTGGCAAAGCCAAGCAATAGAGCAGCAATCAAGAGCGATCCGCCATCGGCAAATCGCAAGCCGCTAAAGATATAGCTGGCCACCCAGAGGGATAAAGAGGTTAAGGCCCATTGGACTAAGAATGGCGTTAAGTTACCCATGATTGACTCCTTTGAAGTAATTAAATGTCAATTGCTATTAATGTGAGGTTAATGGTATCAGTTGCCTAATAATGTGGGGGAATTTCATCCTTGAGGTTGCCAGAACTACCACCACCGGTACTACTGGCTTGTTCTTTGATGGATTTGAGTTCTCGATACAAAAACTCAATTTGTTGTTGTTGCTTGTAAACAATTTGATTGAGTTTTTCGATGAGATCTTCTGTGAAACTCAGCTTAATTTCTAGATTAGTAATACGATCTTCGCTCATTTCATGCTCCCGTTTTATTCTGTGATGAGTTCAAAGCGCCCATCTTCCATCTCTGCTTTTGGTCTGATCCAAAAATCATGGCTTTGCAGAGATTCATAAACATAGGCCGATTCTAGATTTGCCTCTACGTTGGCCAGCAGAACGACTTTATAAAAGCCGCCTGTCTTTTTGTGCTTAAGCTTACTGCCAGGTTTAAAGAGGCCTTCATCAGCCGCTGCCATCCGCGCTTGGTTCATGTCAAATCTTTACTTTCTCAGTATGATCTTGGGATGACTAATAGTGTCCCGTACTCCATTCTAGATATATCTCCGATCCCGCAGGGATTAACCGCAGCAGATGCTTTGCGCAATTCTTTGGATGTTGCGCAGCATGCCGAGCAGTGGGGCTATACGCGCTATTGGCTGGCTGAGCATCATAATATGACAGGTAATGCCAGTTCGGCCACGGCAGTCGTGATTGGGCATATCGCTGCAGGTACCTCGCGTATTAGGGTGGGTTCTGGCGGTGTGATGCTGCCTAATCATGCTCCCTTAGTTATTGCAGAGCAGTTTGGCACCTTAGCCTCGCTTTTTCCTGGCAGGATCGATCTGGGGCTTGGTCGTGCGCCTGGTACCGATCAAATGACAGCAAGAGCTTTGCGTCGAGACTTATTGGGCAGCGATGATCGCTTTCCACAAGATGTGCGTGAGCTGCAACACTACTTTGGACCCATTCAGGAGGGGCAGGCTGTTAAA
>CAIMOW010000019.1 GCA_903843235.1 uncultured beta proteobacterium
CACGTAATAGCTGGGGCAATAAGACGGGCGAAGTAATTCAGACCCAAGAAATTATTACCGTACGCGGCGGCAAGTAACCCATTCATTAATACAGATAAAACGAAACCGGAGTAATCCATGAGCACAGTCTCTACCACCCACAATCACGCACACGATCACGCGCATGATGATCACACGCCACATGGATGGCGTCGTTGGTTGTTCGCAACCAATCACAAAGACATCGGCACGATGTACTTGATCTTCTCGTTTATCAGCCTGTTAGCTGGTGGCATGATGGCATTAGGGATTCGTTTGGAATTGTTTCAGCCTGGCTTGCAATTCTTCCGCCCAGAGTTCTTTAATCAATTGACCACGATGCATGGTCTAGTGATGGTGTTCGGCGCGATCATGCCGGCCTTCGTTGGTTTTGCAAACTGGATGGTGCCACTACAAATCGGCGCATCTGACATGGCCTTTGCGCGTATGAATAACTTTAGCTTCTGGATTCTGCCGGTAGCCGCTACCTTGTTGTTGAGCTCATTCTTTGTTCCTGGCGGTGCACCATCAGGTGGCTGGACCATTTATGCTCCCTTGACATCACAGATGGGTCCAGGAATGGACATGGCGATTTTCTCCCTCCATTTGTTAGGTGCGTCTTCCATCATGGGCTCGATTAACATCATTGTGACCATCTTGAACATGCGCGCTCCTGGATTAACTCTGATGAAGATGCCAATGTTCTGCTGGACTTGGTTAATTACTGCTTACCTGTTAATTGCTGTAATGCCTGTGTTGGCTGGTGCGATTACGATGGTTCTGACTGATCGTCATTTCGGCACTTCATTCTTCTCAGCAGTTGGCGGCGGCGATCCAATCATGTTCCAGCATATTTTCTGGTTCTTTGGTCACCCAGAGGTTTACATCATGATTCTTCCAGCATTTGGAATCATTAGTGAAATCGTTCCAGCCTTCTCCAGAAAAACATTATTTGGCTACAGCTCAATGGTGTATGCGACATCTTCCATTGCAATCTTGTCATTCATCGTTTGGGCTCACCACATGTTTGCAACTGGTATGCCAGTAACTGGCCAACTGTTCTTCATGTACGCCACAATGTTGATTGCAGTTCCAACAGGGGTGAAGATTTTTAACTGGGTTGCAACAATGTGGAAAGGGTCAATGACCTTTGAAACGCCAATGTTGTGGGCAGTTGGATTTATTTTCGTGTTCACCATGGGCGGCTTTACTGGTTTAATCTTGGCGATGGCGCCAATTGATATTGGCTTGCAAGACACTTACTATGTAGTTGCGCATTTCCACTACGTATTGGTCGCTGGTTCATTGTTTGCAATGTTTGCTGGTTTCTATTACTGGTGTCCAAAGTGGACTGGCTATATGGCTAGTGAAACTCGTGGCAAGATCCATTTCTGGGCTTCGATGATTTTCTTTAACATCACCTTCTTCCCAATGCACTTTTTGGGTTTAGCTGGTATGCCACGTCGTTACGCTGACTACCCAACTCAGTTTGCTGACTTCAATATGGTTGCCTCTATTGGCGCATTAGGTTTCGGTCTAGCCCAGGTTTATTTTTTGTTATTTGTGGCATTGCCAGCGTATCGTGGCAAGGGCGAAAAGGCTCCGATGAAGCCATGGGATGGCGCTAAAGGTTTGGAATGGACTGTGCCTTCACCAGCACCCCATCATACTTTTGAAACCCCTCCATCAGCTCAGCAATTGCATGACGCAGGAATTTAATTCAGAATCTAAGCAAGCCCTAGCTGCGAATAATCGCCGCTTAGGGTTTGTTCTTTTGAGCGTAGTTGTGATTTTCTTTATTGGCATCTTGATTAAACGTAGTGTTTTAAGTTAAGCCTCGATGTCAGCAGTTCAAAATCTCAATCGCCAAATCTTGCTGAAGCTCTTAATAGCCTCGGTAATGATGTTTGGATTTGGTTACGCTTTGGTGCCTTTGTATAAGGCACTATGTGAAGTAACTGGTATTAATGTAGTGACCAGTAAGAATGATTATGGTGTTAGGGCTTTTAGTCCAAACAAGGTTGGTAATACTCAAGTAGATTATTCGCGGGTTGTCACGATTGAATTTGATTCAAATAGTCGCGGACCATTTACTTTTAAGCCGGTAAAGAATTTTTTAGAAGTGCATCCGGGGGAGATGACTGAGATTGTGTATGAGGTTTATAACAATCTAGATCGTTCGGTAGAGGCGCAGGCGATTCCAAGCTATGCGCCTAAGAGTGCAACGGAATTTTTTACTAAGTTAGAGTGTTTTTGTTTTCAGCAGCAAACATTAACTGCGCATGAGACTAGAAAGATGCCGGTGGTATTTGTGATTGATGCTGGATTGCCTGAGGATGTGAAGACGATTACTTTGTCGTATACCTTCTTTGAATTGGGAGTTGGGCCGCAGCAAGCCCCTAAACCGAAGGTGTCGTCATGAAGAAGAGCAGTAGTTTTTGGCAGTCTATGAAGGCAGTAATGTGGGGTTTCTTGGGAGTCCGCAAGAAGTCAGGTTTGCAAGAAGATGTTTCCTCACTGAGTTTTGTGCACATTATCATTGCGGGGGTAGTAGGAGCCTTGATTTTTATGGCGACCCTCTTATTGATAGTGAAAGTAGTTGTTTCCCATTGATTATTTTTTGATTGATTGAATAGAGAGAATAAGATGTCATCCAATTCAACCCCATAC
>CAIMOW010000020.1 GCA_903843235.1 uncultured beta proteobacterium
CAAATCCCCAAAAGAGAGCACATGCACCAGAAAAAGGCATAAAAATTAGGCAGATCGCACGATACGAGAATATTTGCTGCGGTTGCAAATGAAAAAGTCGGAATACCGCAGTCTAAAAGTAGTTCATTGCTCCAATGGCAGACCTATATGTTTATTGGGGTTGCCATGGAAGATGTATCAAGATTGCTTACACACCGACTACACATTAATAAAAAATGACCTAGCGTTCTCACGCTAAGTCATTGATTTTGTTGGTGGGCCCAGCTGGACTCGAACCAGCGACCAAAGGATTATGAGTCCTCTGCTCTAACCAACTGAGCTATGGGCCCGTTAGTCTTTGGTTCAATCCTCTTCGAGGAAGGTCTTGAGTTTGTCGCTACGGCTTGGGTGACGCATTTTTCTCAGAGCCTTAGCTTCAATCTGACGAATACGCTCACGAGTAACGTCAAACTGTTTTCCAACTTCTTCGAGCGTATGATCCGTGCTCATCTCAACACCGAAACGCATACGCAATACTTTTGCTTCACGAGGCGTCAATGAATCGAGAACGTCTTTCACTACATCACGCATAGATTCATGCAATGCAGCTTCAGCTGGCGCCAAGGTGTTGCCATCCTCAATGAAGTCACCCAAATGAGAGTCTTCATCGTCACCGATTGGCGTTTCCATGGAGATAGGCTCCTTAGCAATCTTCATAATCTTACGAATCTTGTCCTCAGGAATTTCCATCTTTAGCGCCAAAGTTGCAGCATCTGGCTCATGACCAGTTTCTTGCAAGATTTGACGGCTGATACGGTTCATCTTGTTGATCGTCTCGATCATGTGAACTGGGATGCGGATCGTACGGGCTTGGTCAGCGATAGAGCGGGTAATCGCCTGACGAATCCACCAAGTTGCATAGGTTGAGAACTTATAACCACGACGGTATTCAAACTTATCTACCGCTTTCATCAAACCAATATTACCTTCTTGAATCAAATCCAAGAACTGCAAACCACGGTTGGTGTATTTCTTAGCAATCGAGATCACCAAACGTAAGTTGGCTACAGTCATCTCGCGCTTTGCTTCACGTGCACGCTTCTCACCAGCAGTCATCCGTTTGTTAACTTCTTTTAATTCCGGAAGTGGAATAACAACACGAGTTTGAATATCAATTAACTTCTGTTGAAGCTCTTGAACAGCGGGAACATTACGTTGCAAGAGCGCGCTATAAGGCTTATTCTCTTTAAGCAATTTATCAGTCCAAGTAAGATTCATGGCCATCTTAGGAAAGTCTTTCAAGACATCGCCACGATTTACACCAACCTTGTCTACCAATAAACTAACAATGCCGCGCTCTAACTTCCAAACTTGGTCAACTTGTGAGCGCATAGTGTCACACAACTTCTCAACACTTTTAGCAGTCAAACGGAAACCAAGCAATTCACCACGGATGAGATCTTGCGCCTTCATATAAGCTGGGCAGTTATAGCCCTCTTTATCAAAAGCACGACGCATCTTATCGGCTTGAGTACGAACAATCGCAAACTTCTCCAGAGAAATCTGCTTTAACTCTTCAAGCTGTTTTGCATTCGCTGTAGCTGCACCACCGCCACCGCTGCCTTCGTCCTCACCAACATCTTCGCCCTCTTCGGCATCCGGATCCACTTCTGGCTCTTCTGGTCCAAGCTTGATATCTTCAGCATTTGGGTCTACCAATCCATCAACGAATTGATCGATTTCGATTTCACCACTAATAATCTTATCGACGTTGATTAAAATTTCGCCAATAGTTACTGGGCAAGCGGCCAAGGCCATCACCATGTCTTTGAGGCCAGCCTCAATCTTCTTGGCAATCACGATCTCACCTTCGCGAGTCAGCAGATCAACTGTACCCATCTCACGCATATACATACGGACTGGATCAGTGGTACGACCAAACTCTGAATCAACCGTTGACAGAGCGGCTTCAGCTTCTTCTTCAGCTTCTTCTTCAGTAGTTGCTGCGGAACCATTCTCATTCAGTAAAAGGGTTTCAGCATCGGGGGCTTGCTCATAAACAGTAATGTTGATGTCATTTAAGAGACTAATCAAAGTTTCCAATGCGTCAGCATCGGATAACTCATCAGACATCACGTCATTCATCTCGCCGTGGGTTAAGTAACCCTTGGACTTACCCATCTTAATCAGGGTCTTCAAACGTGTACGGCGTAACTCTTGCTGCTCTTCAGAGCCTAATTGCTGTGCTGCGAATTCTTTTAAAAGCGCTTTTTCTTTTGCCTTACGTTCACGCGCCTTTTGACGGTCGGTTAAGACTGGCTCAGCACCCTCAACCGGAGCATCGGCTTTGGCCTTACGACCGCGAACTTTTTTCTCCTCACCAATAACCTCGGCAACTGCCTCAACTTCTACTGCTTTTACTTTTTTACCTTTAGCTTCAACTTTTGCATCTGCTTTTGGCTCAGACTTCACAGCTTTTGTAGGCGCAGCCTTAACAGCGACCGCTTTTCCTTTTTTGGCAGGGTCGACTTTTGCTACTGGTTTAGAATCTTTGGCTGAAGTTTTCGCTACTGGCTTTGCAGCAGCCTTCACTGGCCTAATGGGGGTCTTTGCTTTAGCTACGGGTTTTGCAGGCGCTTTCACCGACTTAGCAGGCGTCTTTGTTTTAGCTACGGGTTTTACAGGCGCTTTCACCGACTTAGCAGGCGTCTTTGTTTTAGCTACGGGTTTTGCAGGCGCTTTCACCGACTTAGCAGGCGTCTTTGCTTTAGCTACGGGTTTTGCAGGCGCTTTCACCGACTTAGCAGGCGTCTTTGTTTTAGCAACTGGCTTAGTTGCAGGTTTTGCTGGCGCTTTTGGAGTCGGTTTAGCTGCTGGTTTTTTCTTGATATTAGGCATTTGTTAGCGCTTACTCACATTACTGTTAATTGATATCGACTGATTAACTACAGCCACGTTGTTTACTTGCCCAAAATTTCATCAAAATAAAGCGCAAGTGACTGAATTAAATCGTTTTTTTCTTGGGGAAAGAGGATTATAGTCGATTGTGACTTTTTTACCCCTACTTATCGTAAAAATAAGGGGTTAATTTCTCTGATTTCTAGGATGAAATGAGCTATTTCTCATGAGAACTTTAGCTTCTCTCCTAATTCACGATATCTTGTCCGATCTTGCTCGGTTGCCGTGCTTGCGGCAAGCTTTTGGGCAATCTGAGTCATCTCTAGCTTGAGATGGGTTAACTCGAGTTTTTTGAAAGCCCCCTCCAAGTCCGCGGAGGCACCCTCTAGATCTAAGTCAGATCCCATTACACGTTTCCTAAGGGCTTCATATAAAGGAGCCAGTTCGCTACGGGAAAGTTGCTCTTGGAACATTGCAAAAGCGCCTGCTCCGACCATTGCAGGCTTTTCACCTTCACCGGGAACCAACTCCACTTGATCGCATTGCGCCAATAAATCCTGCATCAATGTGAGCGTCTTTGCAGAACGCTGCTCAGATGCCTGCAAAGCTAAGGAACGCTTATTGGAATCCAAAGCTTTACCCAAATGCGGAAACTGAATTAAGACGCGCAAAATTTGTACAGCTAAATCAGTGGGCGCCTGAGGGGGTGCAATATTTTGTGTAAGCACTCTTTTTGTAGACCCCTTTGATGCCTGCCATGGTGCGCCTTGAGTTCTATTACCAGTGTTGGTATTAGTAAAGCCTGGTGCGCGTGTTGGGCTTGCAGAATAGGATCCGGTTTGTACTGGGGCGGGCACTACTGTTAAACCACAAAAAGCCTCTAGCTCTGCAGGTGTCGAGTTTGTCCTGATCGCAAGCTCGCGCAATATTTGCGTACGCAAGGCGATCGGTGGCATTGAGAGCAACAAAGTCTTGGCCGCATGATGCGTTTGTGCCCTGCCCTCTGGTGTGGTGAGTTCATGCCCTTCGCTAGCAATCTTGAAGAAGAAACTCGAGATCGACATCGCCTCTTTGATAGCTTTTTCAAAGGCAGAGGCACCATAGGTGCGAACATAACTATCAGGGTCATGTTCAGTCGGTAAAAATAAGAAGCGAATTTCCTTATCATCAGACATCAAAGGTAGGCAAGTTTCTAGCGCTCTCTGTGCTGCACGTTGCCCCGCAGCATCGCCATCAAACGAAAAAACCACGCGATCGGTTTGGCGAAAAAGCATACGCACGTGATTAGCTGTACATGCTGTACCCAAAGTGGCTACAGCATTCGGGAAGCCCAATTGCGCAAGCGCCACTACATCCATATAACCTTCGCACACCAAGGCATATTCTTGCGCACGAATAGCCTGTCTTGCCTCAAATAATCCGTAGAGCGTATTGCCCTTAGAGAAGAGCGGTGTCTCAGGGGAATTTAAATACTTCGGATCACCTTGATCCAAGATGCGTCCGCCAAAACCAATCACCTGACCTTTGGGATTGCGAATTGGAAACATAATCCGATCACGAAAACGATCGTAACGTCTTGCGGTTTGATTGCCTTCGCTTTGCTCGCTCTGAATCAGCAAGCCACCTTCTAGCAATGTTTTAGCAACTTCATCATTAGCGTAAGTACCAAATACAGCTTCGAGACCTTGCCAGCCATCTGGTGCATAACCCAAGGAGTAACGTTTAGCAATTTCTCCAGTAAGCCCGCGCCTTTTTAAATATTCCACTGCGCGTGGCGCCACCTTCAGTTGCGCTCGATACCAATCAGATGCGGAACTCATCACTTCGCTAAGAGCCATCGCCCGCTGCTGTCTTGCTACGTCCTGAGTAGTACGCTCCTCACGTGGCACAGTCAGTCCAGCCGAACGCGCTAGATCTTCAATCGCATCTACATAGCCAAGTCCTGAATACTCCATTGCAAAACTAATGGCTGAGCCATGTGCTCCACAGCCAAAACAGTGATAGAACTGCTTTGTGGGTGAAACAGAAAAAGAGGGGGATTTTTCAGAATGAAACGGGCACAAACCTTGATAGTTTCCGCCCGCTTTTTTTAACTTCACGTGCTCCCCAACCACATCAACGATGTCAATCCGATTTAAAAGATCGGCAATGAAGGATTGGGGGATGAGTGCCATTAGTACTGAACTGAGTGACTCACTTCGCCAGAGCGGCTTTCACCAAGGCAGAAACTTTTCCCATATCTGCCTTACCAGCTAATTGCACTTTGAGAGCACCAATGACTTTTCCCATATCTTGAGGGCCAGTTGCACCAGTGGAGCTCACCGTTGTAGCCACTGCAGCCTCAACCTCAGCATCAGACAATTGCGCAGGCAAATAAGCTTGCAAGATAGCCATTTCGCCAGCCTCGATTGCGACCAAATCATCGCGTCCCGCTTTTTCAAACTGAGAGATTGAATCTTTGCGCTGCTTAATCATTTTTTCTACAGTAGCTATGACGCCAGCATCATCAACCACGATGCGCTCATCTACTTCACGTTGCTTAATAGCCGCCAATAAAAGACGGATGGCACCCAAACGTGCAATTTCTTTTGCACGCATTGCGTTTTTCATATCTTCGGTAATTTGGTCTTTGAGGCTCATGTCGTGGTTCCTGTTGTGCTGAATACTCTTGAATGGTGCTTACGCTGATTTTCTAACGATTATTACTCGGACGCTGAAAAAGCAAAAACCCGCTGCGTTTCACCGTCAGCGGGTTTCAAAGCTTCTCGGTGAAGAGAGCTTTTAAATGCGATTAATAAAGCTTTTTGGGCAACATTTGGCTGCGAATACGCTTGTAATGGCGTTTTGCAGCTGCTGCTTTTTTGCGCTTGCGCTCAGCAGTTGGCTTCTCATAGAACTCGCGAGCACGCAAGTCGGTCAAAAGGCCATTTTTTTCAATGGTGCGCTTGAAACGGCGCAATGCCACTTCAAAAGGTTCGTTCTCACGGAGGCGTACTGTAGTCATACTTGTTTAACTCGTTTATGCTCGAAAAATTACTGAATCACGGATTCTATCACGACCAAGCGAAAAATGATTGTTTTAGGTATAGAAACTTCTTGTGACGAGACCGGGGTGGCTATATACAACACCATGCCCTGGGAGAATGCACAACCCGCCTCCCAAGGCATTTTGGGGCAGGCCCTGCACTCGCAGATTGCTATGCACCGTAAATACGGGGGCGTAGTGCCGGAATTGGCTTCCAGAGACCATGTTCGCCGGGTTTTACCCCTTTTAGACGAGTCTTTAGCACAGTCTGGACTCACGCTGAAGGATATTGATGCGCTTGCCTACACTCAGGGTCCTGGCCTTGCTGGCGCCCTCCTAGTAGGCAGCGCCTTTGCTAAATCCCTCGCCCAAGGACTCAACCTACCCTCTATAGGGGTACATCACCTCGAAGGGCACCTACTTTCCCCTCTTTTAGGGGAAACAGCACCGCAATTCCCTTTTATTGCCTTACTGGTTTCAGGCGGCCATACCCAGCTTATGAAAGTCAGTGGTGTTGGGCGCTATGAGCTCCTTGGCGAAACTCTAGATGATGCCGCCGGAGAAGCTTTTGATAAAACAGCCAAGCTATTAGGCTTGGATTACCCGGGCGGGACAGCGATTTCAAAACTAGCGGAAAAAGGGCGCTCTGGTCAATTTGATCTGCCTAGACCAATGCTGCATTCAGGCGATCTGGATTTTTCATTCTCTGGATTAAAGACAGCGGTTCTTAACCAAGTTAAAAAGTTTCAAGAAAAAAACATTTCTGAAGTGGCGCAATTTCATGCGGACCTAGCAAGGGCTTTCGTAGAATCCTTAGTTGCAGTATTGGTTAGTAAATCCGAAAAAGCACTTAAGCAAACAGGCTGCAAACATTTAGTACTTGCTGGTGGAGTTGGCGCTAACTTGCAGTTGCGCGCAGCTCTGAATGAAAAAGCCACTAAAAATGGTTTTGAAGTGCACTATCCACCGCTAGATCTGTGTACTGACAACGGGGTGATGATTGCCTTTGCGGGTGCACTGCGTTTACTTGTCGCCAATAATGGCTCAACAACATCGGGTGCATTTGATATCAAACCCCGCTGGGACTTGCAGAGCAATAACCTCATTTAAATCTCAGGAAGTGAGGTCTTAACTCGTTATTTTGTCAGGCTGATCTTGGCAAAAGCGCTGTGGTTATGAATTGACTCGAAATTTTCGGCCTCAACTTCAAATGACAAGATACGTGCATCAGCCTTGAGTTGACCGGCAACATCGCGCACCAAGTCTTCAACAAATTTTGGATTGCTGTAAGAGCGCTCCGTTACCCACTTCTCATCTGGGCGTTTCAGCAAACCCCATAATTCGCTTGAAGCTTCGCTCTCAGCAGCAGTAACCAAATCTTCAACTGTCATTTTAATTTGTGGATCAAGTGCTACCGTCATTGTGATGTGTGAGCGTTGATTGTGCGCACCAAAATCTGAAATCTCTTTTGAGCAAGGGCACAAACTCATCACTGGAACTACAGCGCGCAAGTGCAATTCAACATCGATTGACCCAGTGGCATTTTTCTTGCCTTTAGACATCCAAGTTACTTCATAATCCATCAAGCTTTCAACACCAGAGACCGGCGCTGCTTTTTTAACAAAATGGGTATAAGTAAATTGAACTCGACCTTCAGCGGCATCCAAGAGTGGCAACATCTCGCGAACCATGGAAGCCACGCAAGTGCTGTCAACTGCCTCATCTTGTTTTTGCAAAATCGCCATAAAACGCGACATGTGCGTTCCCTTGACATGCGCAGGCAAAGCAACATCCATCTCAAAATTACCAACTGATGGAAAGCTACCAGTCTTGGTACGAATGGTCAGTGGATGACGCACACCACGAATACCTACTTGCTCAATCGGCAAGGCGCGTTCATCCCGAGTGGATTGCACATCGGCCATCAGGCTAGGCTTGAGAAAAGATGCATTCATATCATTCATGGCTCTATTTTCCGGCAAAACCAGCTTATTTGCCTACGAACGCTGAATTAATGCTCAAGATTGCAGGAAAACGCTGTGTAATGGACTTGTTAATACCTTCAGCATCCAGTCCACACTTGGCCATGAGCAATTTGTAGTCGCCATGCTCAATAAATTCATCCGGAATACCTAGTTGCAATAAAGGCTTATTCAGCCCCATAGCTGAAAGCGCTTCTAGGCAAGCACTGCCCGCCCCGCCTTGAATAGCGCCATCTTCAACGGTAACGAAATAATCATGGTCACTAGCTAATGATTTAATGAGATCTACATCCAATGGTTTTACAAAGCGCATATTGGCAACACTTGCGTCCAAGCGCTCGGCAACTTCCAGCGCCGGGTACAACAAAGTTCCAAACGCCAAAATGGCCACGCGACTACCAATAGCTGCTTTTGATTTACGACGCAACTCACCCTTACCAAAGGGAAGTGTGCGCAATTCTTTAGAAGGGATTGTGCCAACACCAGCGCCACGTGGGTAGCGCACTGCACTCGGATGGGATTGATGGAATGCAGTCGTTAACAAATCACGACACTCCGCTTCATCAGCAGGAGTCATCACCAACATATTCGGAATACAGCGCAAGAACGGAATGTCATACACGCCAGCATGGGTCGCACCATCCGCACCGACTAAGCCGGCGCGATCCAATGCAAAGACCACCGGTAAATCCTGAATCGCTACATCATGAATTAATTGATCGTATGCACGCTGTAAGAAGGTGGAATAAATGGCCACCACTGGCTTCATGCCTTCACACGCCATACCAGCAGCAAAGGTCACTGCATGTTGTTCTGCAATACCCACGTCGTAATAACGCTTCGGAAAATTCTTTTCAAACTCGACTAGGCCGGAGCCTTCACTCATTGCCGGAGTAATTCCAACCAATAAAGGATCGGCATGAGCCATGTCACACAACCATTCACCAAATACTTGCGTGAAGGTTTTCTTGGGGGGAGTTTCAGGCTTCTTCACGCCCTCTTCAGGATTGAACTTGCTTGGTCCGTGATAAAGCACCGGATCCGCTTCAGCCAATTCATAGCCTTGGCCTTTGCGCGTTACTACATGCAGAAACTGTGGGCCACGCCCTTCAAGCGCAAGGCGGCGGACGTTTTGCAACATCGGAATCAAAGCTGCGAGGTCATGACCATCAATTGGACCGAAGTAATTAAAACCAAACTCTTGAAAAATCGTCGACGGAGAAACCATGCCCTTGGCATGATCCTCTAAGCGTTTAGCAAACTCTCGTAAAGGAGGTGCAATAGACAAAACGCTATCAATACCCTTTTTAGTTGCCGAGTAAATATTGCCGCTAAGCAAGCGCGCAAGGTGTCGATTCAATGCACCCACCGCTGGCGAGATTGACATGTCATTGTCATTCAAAATCACTACAAGTGGCAGGTCGTCATAAACACCTGCGTTATTCATCGCTTCAAAGGCCATGCCACCGGTCATGGCACTATCGCCAATCACAGCAACTGCCACTTGTTTCTCACCTTTAGTCTGGAAGGCTCTCGCCATACCCATCGCCGCAGAAATACTGGTGGATGAATGGCCTGTCCCGAAAGCATCGTATTCACTTTCAGCACGACGCGGAAAACCTGATAGCCCATTAATCTGGCGCAAAGTATTCATACGCTCACGACGACCAGTCAAAATTTTATGCGGATAACTTTGATGGCCTACATCCCAAACAATGCGATCATTTGGCGTATCAAAAACATAATGCAGCGCTATCGATAATTCCACCGTTCCTAAATTTGAGGAAAGGTGGCCGCCTGTTTTAGAAACAGAATCTAAAACAAATTGGCGCAATTCAGCGGCCAATGCAGGCAACTCTTCACGCGAAAGCTTTTTTAAGTCGGCGGGGGATTGTATGGAATCTAAAGTCATCGAACCTAATGTAAAACTTATTTGCCTCTATTGACTACTAGCAGAGCCAAATCTTGTAGGGCTTGCCCTTTGCTGCCAAAAATCTCCAAACTCGCAATCGCCTCTGCTTGCAATTGTTTTGCCTGCTTCTGTGCATAGTCTAAACCCATCAAGGTCACATAGGTAGGCTTATCGTTTGCAGCATCCTTACCGGCCGTCTTTCCAAGGGTTTGGCTATCAGCCGTAGCGTCCAGAACATCATCGACAATCTGAAAGGCTAAACCAAGGGTCTGAGAATAATTTTTTAGGCAAGTCATTTGAGTAGGGTTTAGGTGTGCGGCAATTCCACCCAACTCCACCGCGCAAGATAATAGTGCACCCGTCTTCATGGCATGCATTTGCTGGAGCCCATTAAGATCCAATTTCTTGCCAACGTTGTCTAAATCGATTGCTTGACCACCAGCCATACCGCGCGAACCTGATGCAGCAGCCAAGGCACTAATCATTAACAAGCGAATATCAACCTCACACTTGGCATTTGCCAAAATTTCAAAGGCGCACGTTTGCAATGCATCGCCCACTAACAAAGCAGTGGCTTCGTCATAGGCCTTATGAACCGTAGGTCGTCCTCGGCGCAAATCATCATCATCCATGCATGGCAAATCATCATGCACCAATGAGTAAGCATGAATACATTCAATCGCAACTGCGGCTACATCCAATGCCTCGGCTGTAGCATCACCCAGTGAGCCCGCCGCATAAACTAATAAAGGACGAATACGTTTACCGCCTCCTTGAGCTGCATAACGCATTGCCTCATGCAATCGATTAGGCGTCGTTTGATCTGAATCAAGCAGAGCCTCCAATGCAGACTCAGTGCGCATGGAGTGGGCACTGAGCCACTCCTGAAATTGAAAAACCGAAGTCATTAGGCCTCAAATACACGCACTTGTTGCTCAACTTGAGCAAGCACGCTCTGACAATGTTTGAGTAGTGCGGCCCCACGTTGGTATGCCATAAGCGTTTCTTCTAGAGAGAATTTTCCAGACTCCATGTCAGAAATTAACTTCTCAAGCTCTTTAACCGCCTCTTCATAACGCAACTTGGGATCAATTTGGGCCTCAAAAGCAGGCTTTTGACTCTCTAATTTTTTAGCTGGCATAGACCCGTTTCCTTTGTATTTCTTGCACAAACAGCCCTATATATTAAAGCGAGAAGCCCTTTCGATGGGTATAATTCATCCCTTCCTTTCCAATATCGACTCGTCGATGGTTGGATTGGTTATTC
>CAIMOW010000021.1 GCA_903843235.1 uncultured beta proteobacterium
CTACATCATGTTTGGTTTTTTCCGCAGCTACTTTTCTAATGACCTAGCCATCGACCTAGGAACCGCAAATACCTTAATTTATATGCGTGATCGGGGTATTGTGCTTGATGAACCCTCGGTTGTGGCAATTCGCACAGAAGGTGGTCCAAGCGGCAAAAAAACGATTTTGGCGGTTGGAAAAGATGCAAAAGCGATGCTAGGACGAGTTCCAGGAAACATTGAGGCTATTCGCCCAATGAAAGACGGCGTTATCGCTGACTTCACCATCACCGAGCAAATGCTCAAGCAATTTATCAAAATGGTGCATGAGAGCAAGCTGTTAAAGCCAAGTCCACGCATCATTATTTGCGTTCCTTGCGGATCCACCCAAGTTGAACGCCGCGCAATTCGTGAGTCAGCTTTAGGTGCGGGCGCATCCCAAGTATTTCTGATTGAAGAACCCATGGCTGCCGCAATTGGTGCTGGCTTACCAGTATCTGAAGCAGCAGGTTCGATGGTTGTTGATATTGGTGGCGGCACAACTGAGGTTGGCGTAATGTCTTTGGGTGGCATGGTTTATAAAGGCTCTGTTCGCGTTGGTGGCGATAAGTTCGATGAAGCCATTACAAACTACATTCGTCGCAACTTCGGCATGTTGATTGGTGAACAAACTGCAGAGTTAATTAAAAAGACAATCGGCTCAGCATTCCCAGGCGCCGAAGTGCGCGAGATGGAAGTAAAAGGCCGCAATCTTTCTGAAGGTATTCCACGAAGCTTCACGGTCACTAGCAATGAAGTACTTGAGGCCTTAACTGATCCCCTGAATCAAATTGTGACTGCTGTAAAAGCAGCGCTTGAGCAAATTCCCCCTGAGCTCGCCTCTGACATCGCCGAGCGCGGCATGATGTTGACGGGCGGCGGCGCATTGTTGCGCGACCTAGATCGCTTGCTCTTGGAAGAAACTGGATTACCCATTCATGTAGCAGAAGATCCCCTCACTTGCGTCGCTCGTGGTTGCGGTACAGCACTGGAGCGCATGGACAAGTTGGGCGGAGTGTTCTCGCAAGAGTAATCCACCTACACGTCGACCAGGGCATTGCAACATAGCGCTCCTCCACTTTTCAGACAGGGCGTTCCTGCTTTAGTCAAACTGATTGTCTGTCTATCGATCAGCATCGCGTTGATGTTGATCGATTTTCGCTATAAGACTCTCAACCCCATCCGAGATAACATCAATTGGATCTTGCGTCCTCTTGAATATGTCATGCTGATACCTCGTAATGTATCTGATACTACCTCGGAATATTTCACCACTCGTGGAACGCTTGATAAAGAAAATCAAGAAATGAAAGTGCGCCAAGCAGAACTTTCTTTGCTTGCAAACCAATCCGAGTTTCTCTTAATTGAAAATCAAAACCTACGGCAATTAATGGATTTACAGAAGCAAATTCCATTTAAAACGCTCCCTGTTGAAATTCTCTTCAATCCACCCAATCCAATCTCTCAACGCATTGTCATTAATCGTGGCGGCCATGATGGCCTGAAGCTAGGTAACCCGATTGCCAATGACGCCGGCATTCTAGGTCAGGTAGTACGCCTCTATGATCGCTCTGCAGAAGTTTCATTACTTGAGGATCGCGACTTTGCAGTGCCCGTGCAAGTAGCGCGCAACGGCCTGCGCGCAGCGGTATTTGGAGCGGGTCGCGGCAACCCCCTGGAACTGCGTTACCTGCCTGTCGCTAGTGATCTAGAGGTGGGTGATGTCTTAATTACGTCAGGTATTGACGGCGTTTATCCGCCAGGTTTCGCCGTGGCTGTTATCAGTCGTATTGAACGCAATGCAGACAAGAACTCCTCCAATGTTTTGTGTGTGCCCGTTGCCGCTGTTAACCGCTATCGCCAAGCATTGGCACTGCTCTACGACCCACAGTTCGACGCTAAGCCAAGCGTTATCAATAAATCTAGCTCTGAGGGCGCTGGCGTTATGACTCCAGGTCGCCGTCAAACTCGTGCGCGAGGAATGCAATGATTGACTTCCAAAGCGGCTACATTTTGCGGCCTGTTAACCCGGTCTTTATTTATTTCAGCCTGTTGTGCGCTTTGCTACTCAATCTCTTGCCGGTTGGTAACTACGGCTGGGTTCCTGACTGGCTCATTATCTGCATCGTCTTTTGGAATATTCATCAACACCGCTATGTCGGCGTCATGATCGCCTTCATTCTTGGCTTATTGATGGATGTTCACAACTCAGATCTTCTGGGGCTGCATGCATTTAGCTATTCACTGGTGGCCTATCTGGCGATCTCGTGGCATAGGCGCATCATCGCCTTGAGTGTGTTTACTCAAGCCCTGCATCTGCTACCAATCTTTTTACTCGTATCTTTATTTCCTGTCCTAACGCATTGGGTGCTTAGTGGCGAACTCTATTGGTGGGCGCTGACCGGCTCAATACAAGCTTTTATTGAAGCCCTGCTTTGGCCAATAGCTACTCGTATTTTGCTAGCCCCTCAACGTCGCCCTATTGACGTTGACCATAATCGACCAATCTAAGCAGTTGTATGGTTTCTTTTAAAAAAGCGGATCTAAACTCTTTTCAAGAGCGCATTCATATTGCGACCATCTTCGTTACGGTTTGCTTTCTTCTGCTAGTTACTCGATTAGTTTGGCTACAACTCGTGAGCCATGGAAAATATGCCTTACTGGCTGAAAGTAACCGCATAGCCCTTGTACCTGCTCCTGCAAATCGTGGCCTAGTCATTGATCGCAACGGCATTGTTATTGGCAGAAACTATTCAGCGCTGACTCTGGACATCAATGCCGAAGAGGTGAAGGGCAATGTCGATGAACTCATCGATGATTTATCCCAAATCGTTCTCATTTCTCCTAGAGATCGCCGTAATTTCAAGCGTTCCCTTGAAGATTCTCGAAAAATGGGTACTTTTCCGTTGCGCTCAATGCTGACTGAGGCGGAAACGGCCCGCTTTATGGCCAATCGCTACCGCTTTCCTGGGGTCGAAATCAGAGCCCGCAGCTTCCGCGAGTACCCCTATAACGAGCTAGCCTCACATTTAATTGGCTATATCGGGAGGGTTTCTCTAAAAGATAAAGAGCGTATGCAGGTTGAAATTGAAGGTGCAAAGGCCGATGATCCTGAGGCATTACAAAGTTCTTTTCTTCCAGGCATTCAGTACGTGGGGAAAATTGGCTTAGAACAGAAATATGAAACTGTATTGCGTGGTGTCCCTGGATACGACCAAGTAGAAATTACTGCCGGTGGTAAACCTGTTCGCACACTCTCGAGCTCACCCTCCATTCCTGGAAAGAATATTGTTCTATCGGTCGATATTAAATTGCAATACTTGGTGGAAGAGCTTTATGGAAACTTCCGTGGCGCCTTCGTAGCAATTGAACCTGAGACGGGTGATGTTCTTGCCTTTGTATCAAAACCCAACTTCAACCCAAATGATTTCGTGGAGGGGATTGATGCCGTCACCTGGAAGGAGTTGAATGACTCGCCGCAGAAGCCCCTCTATAACCGACCACTCAAAGGTATCTACCCTCCAGGATCAACCTACAAGCCCTTCATGGCTCTGGCTGCATTAGAAAATAAAAAGCGCACCCCATCTCAAACCATTTTTGACCCTGGCTTTTTTGATTTTGGTAACCATACCTTTCGCGACGATAAAAAAGGTGGGCATGGAACAGTAGATATGCAAAAGTCAATTGTGGAATCTTGCGATACCTATTACTACATGCTAGCGCGCGATATGGGCGTCAACATGATTGCAGCGTTTATGAAGCCACTTGGCTTTGGACAAATTACCGGTATTGATTTGCAAGGTGAATCCGCGGGCGTTCTCCCCTCTACTGAATGGAAGAAAAATACCTTCAAAAAACCCGAACAACAAAAATGGTATGAAGGTGAAACGATTTCCCTAGGAATTGGTCAAGGTTATAACGCTTTCACGATTTTGCAACTGGCTCATGCCATGGCTAATCTTGCGAATAATGGCATTGTGATGAAGCCACATCTTGTCAAAGCAATTGAAGATCCATTTACCCGCAATCGCACGCTCACGACGCCAAAAGAAAGCTATCGCATCGATCTGAAGCCAGAAAATATTGAGGTCATCAAAAATGCAATGGTTGAAGTGAATCGCACGGGCACCTCTGCAGCAGCATTTCAGGGTGCTGGATTTGTAGCTGGCGGCAAGACTGGAACCGCTCAAGTCTTCAGCTTAAATTCCAAAGATTACAAACATGGGGCCACCGCCGAATTTTTACGCGACCATGCTTTGTACATTGCATTTGCTCCTGCAGATAAACCGCGTATTGTGATTGCAATGGTGGTTGAGAATGCTGGCTTTGGTGCGCAGTATGCGGCGCCAATCACTCGCAAAGCATTGGATTACTACCTTGAAGGTAAATGGCCAAAGGAGGTTCCCGAATGGAAAAGAGCCCCATAAGAAAAATTCGCAAGGCCTTCTATAGTATTTTTTCTGGATTAGACCGCCAGATGGGCCTTATTCTACTTGGCTTAGCGGCTGTTGGATTTTTTACTTTTCTTTCTGCGAGTCAAAATACTCCAGTGCTTATCGAAGATGAACTACGGAACCTCGCACTATCATTTGCAGTGATGTGGTGTGCGTCTCGCATTCCACCAAAGTGGCTTGAGATTGCAGCAGTGTGGATCTATAGTTTTGGAGTTGCATTATTAGTAGCAGTGGCGCTCTTCGGTCTGATTAAAAAAGGTGCGCGGCGCTGGCTTAACATCGGCATTGTTATCCAACCATCCGAGATCATGAAAATTGCAATGCCATTAATGCTCGCTTGGTACTTTCAGAAACGTGAAGGCCTGCAAAAATCTTGGGACTATGGAATCGCCGCAATCATCTTAGGCATTCCTGTTGCGCTGATTGCGCGACAGCCTGACTTAGGAACAGCCCTTTTAGTTTTTGCAGCTGGCATGTATGTCATTATTCTGGCGGGGCTGCCTTGGAAGTGGATTCTGCCTTTCGTTGGTCTTGGTGCATTTGGCATCCTGCTCATGATTATTTTTGGCAACACGCTTTGCACTCAGGATGTTGCATGGCCATTCGTACACGATTATCAAAAACATCGCGTTTGCACTTTACTAGATCCGAGTAGCGACCCACTAGGAAAAGGCTTTCATACTATTCAATCAATGATTGCAATCGGCTCTGGTGGATTTTTTGGTAAGGGTTGGTTTCAGGGCACCCAAGCACACTTAGAATTTATTCCAGAGAAACATACCGATTTTGTATTCGCCGTTTTCTCTGAAGAATTTGGCTTGCTTGGCAACCTTGTTTTATTAGCGCTCTTCTTTGCGCTGGTTAAAAGAGGTTTGACTATCTCAGCTAGCGCACCCAATTTATTTACCCGCCTGCTGGGTGCCTCTGTAACGCTGATTTTCTTCACCTACGCTTTTGTCAATATCGGCATGGTAAGTGGTCTTCTCCCAGTAGTGGGAGTACCACTACCGTTTATTAGCTATGGAGGTACTGCGTTAGTAACGCTTGGATTTGGGGCAGGCATATTGATGAGTATTCATCGTCATCGGCGCCTAGTACAAAGCTAGTCTGCTACCAATATTTCCACAGAGAAAATGTAAAGGCAGAAACAAAAAAGCCCGGCATGCCGGGCTTTTTCATCAACAAATAAGAATTACTTCTTACGCTTGTTAACTGAATCTTTAAAAGCTTTACCAGCAGAAAACTTAACAGTTTTAGCAGCAGCGATTTTGAGTGGCTCACCAGTTTTTGGGTTGCGACCCATACGTGCAGCACGTTTACCAGATGAAAAAGTACCAAAGCCAATCAGTTGTACTGAATCACCTTTAGTAACAGCTTTAATAATATGCGCAATAGCAGAATTCAATGCAAATTCAGCTTTGGCTTTTGAGATCTCAGCATCGTCAGCAATCGCTGCGATTAGTTCTGCTTTGTTCAAGTGAAGCTCCTTATAGATATTGACGTCAGCGCCCAGTGCGCTTATGTGATTTTAACCACAAAAAATTATAAAAATAAATGCTTTAAAAATAATATTTTTTATTTCTTCTATTTATTCATCTAAAACAGTTACGTCAGATACAAAATATTCAGTATCTCCAAAACAAGTTGTTGGCAGCCCAATATGCTGTTCATACTTTAGGGCTACTTTTTTGCCTAAATTTGCGTTAATTTTTTGCGCCACAGCATCTTCGCGCACCGTAAAGAGGAATTTTTCAGACATCGTTCCGGGCATCGAAACCATCACCAGCTCTCCCTCCCAAGTCTTGCAGACGTAGCCACGATTTGAGAACTTCTGTACGTAACCAGCACGCTCACCGCTACCATAGCTCCAACTGAGCATAGCCCAAGTATAGACTGCCAGACCTGTAATCCCTATAAATACAAGGCTTAAGAGCCATTTTATAAATTGATTCATTACCTTTTTCCTAAAAAATAAGTCTTCTTTAGTGACTGAGTTGCACTCTTTTACGCTAACGAGTTTAAGTATAGGGGCTTAATTAGCTTAGAAATAGAGGGGGTGCCCCCAAGATGCAAATTAAAATGAGGCACAAACTAAAATGATACACAAACGCTGATCGGTAAACCCATGCAAATACGTCACATCATTTTCATCATCTTTATTGTCTCGGCAGTGTTTGTCTATTTTCGCGGTAAAGTACGTTTTGGCCTAGTAAGATCTCTGACCGATTACCAGGTACTTTTAGCCCCTATAAATTGCCTGCTCTACATCTTTTCTAAAGTGAAGGCGGGTGCGTTTATTCCTGTATCGCAATTTCCAGAGCTTGCACCATTGCAGGATAACTGGGAAATCATTCGTCAGGAGGCACTTTCTCTCAATGAAAACGGTGCAATTGTGGCTGCTACTGGATATAACGATATCGGCTTTAATTCTTTTTTTCGCACAGGCTGGAAGCGTTTTCACCTCTACTGGTATGGCAAGGAAATGCACTCTGCGCAAGCTAGCTGCCCAAAAACAGTGGCGCTCCTCAAATCCATCCCCTCCATTAAAGCGGCGATGTTTGCCTCTCTGCCACCTGGAGCCACGCTGGTACGCCATCGCGATCCCTATGCAGGGTCCTTGCGCTATCACATTGGTCTAGCTACGCCAAATGATCCCAAATGCTTTATTGAAGTGGATGGGGAACGTTACTTCTGGAAAGACGGTGAACCAGTCATGTTTGATGAAACCTACATTCACCTGGCTGCCAATAAAACTGATCAGCAACGCATCGTCTTGTTTTGCGATATAGAGCGTCCGCTTTACACAAAGCCAGCAAAACTACTCAATAGCTGGTTTGGCCGTTACGTGATGAGCACGGCATCCTCCCAGAATGTGGCAGGAGAAAAGATAGGCTTTGTAAATGTTCTATTTGGCTACTTTTATCACCTAAGGGCGCAGGCAAAAAAACTCAAAGCAAAGCATCGCTCGGTATATTACGTCGGCAAATGGGTGCTTATTTTGGGTATTTTATGGGCAATTTTCTGGTAAATACTAGGGCGTCAAGATCTGTGTTATTTGCTCGGGAGTAATTGAGCCCCAAATCTCTAATCGTTTTTGGCGGCTATTTTGACCTGATAGAAACCGAATTTGCTTTTGCGGGATCCTTAGTCGCTTAGAAAGCCATGCTACTAGCATTTCATTGGCCTTATTTTCCATAGCTGGCGCCTGTAGAGAAATCTTAAGGCTCCCGTCATGCAAGCCAACGACCTTACTCACCTTAGCGCCAGGTTGACAATGGATATTAAGCACAATTCCGGTGGGCGTTTCTTTTAACCAAATGGGCGTCATCAAAGTACTTTAAACTCAAACCATGATTATGAAGAACTCCAGCGCCTTAGACCACCTATTTGCCAATAATCGGGCATGGGCGGAAGAAATGGTTGCCAAGGATGCAGATTTCTTTAAACGGCTTGTTAATCAACAGGCCCCAGAATATCTCTGGATTGGCTGCGCCGATAGTCGCGTGCCGGCAAATGAAATCGTTGATCTTTTACCTGGCGAGCTATTTGTTCATCGCAACGTAGCAAACGTTGTTGTTCATACCGACCTCAACTGTCTATCGGTCATCCAATTCGCAATTGACTTGCTGAAAGTCAAACATATATTAGTTGTCGGTCATTATGGTTGTGCTGGCGTTCATGCCGCACTGAGCGATCGACGCATCGGACTGGCAGATAATTGGTTGCGTCACGTAAAAGATGTCCACCAAAAACATGAGCGTTATTTGGGAGAAGTATTACCGACGCCCAAGCGCCAAGATCGTCTTTGTGAGCTCAATGTCATCGAGCAAGTGGTCAACGTATGTGAAACCACCATTGTCCAAGATGCCTGGGCTCGTGGCCAAGAGCTCACCGTACATGGCTGGGCCTATCGCTTAGATACTGGGCTTGTTAAAGACCTCGGCATGTCTAGCAGTTCCTTAAAGGAAATGGGAACTCGTTACAAAAAAACATTGACTCGCTACGACCCTTAATAACATTACCCTTGCTTAAATTTTTTTCCAATAAAGCCATAGTGGCTTTATTAAAACTCCTCTCAATTCTTCCTTATGCATTATTGGTTGCCATTGGCTCTGGGCTGGGCTTTATTGCAGCCAGAATTCCGAGTGAGCGCAATCGCGTAGTAATAACAAATTTGCAACTATGTTTCCCTGAGTTAACCGATGCGGCCATTGACCAACTCAGAAAAAAGCACTGGCGTCTTCTCGGTAGAAGCTTGGTAGAAAAAAGTATTATCTGGTGCGGTAGCGAAGAGCAATTGAGCAAAATGATCGAAGTGCAATCAGAGGTGGATCTCTCCGATAGAAAGCCTCGAATCTTGGTGAACATGCACTTCGTTGGCATTGAAGGTAGCATTATTTTGAGCGCACTAGCAAAGCGAAATCACTGGCCTCGTACTTCAGGATTTTTTCAAAGAATGAAGAGTCCTTTTTTCAATCAAAAAATTATTGAGTGGCGCAACCGTTTTGGTGGCAACTCTATAGATCGTCAAGGTAATTCCATTGCATTAATTCGAGAAATTCGTAAAGGCAGCTTCATCATAATTGCGCCTGATATCGACCTAGGCTTGAAGGACTCGGTATTTGCGCCATTCTTTGGCATCCAAACCAATACCATCACATCAGTTTCTAGACTTGCTAGCATTACTGGTGCTGAGGTTTGTATGATGTTTACCACACTCAAGCCTGACGAAAGTGGCTACTTGTGTACCATCAGCAAGTCCCTCAGCGATTTTCCTAGCGAAAACCCTGAAGTCGATACTGCGCGCCTAAACCAAATTTTCGAAGAAGAAATTCGTCTAAGACCAGCTGAATATTATTGGGTCCATAAGCGCTTCAAAAATCGTCCCAATAATGAGGCAAGTCCTTACTAAGCCTTCATTTAACGCGTCTTTTGTCCTATCATTAAGAGATGAGCGAACGTATTGGGCTATTTGCCGACCTACACAGTAATTTAGAGGCTTTTGACGCCTGCATGGAAAGAGCGCAAGAACTCGGCGTTACACGCATGGCTTTCTTGGGCGACCTAGTGGGGTATAACGCCGATCCAATTGCTTTGGTTGATCGTGTTGCCGAACTTGTTCAGTCTGGCAAAGCCATTGCAGTGGTTGGCAATCATGATGAAGCGGTCTTTAAAGATTACAGCCAAAGAATGAATGCTAGTGCCAATACGGCCATTGAGTGGACTAAGTCACAACTGAATTCATCGCATGTACAATTTTTAAAAAATCTACCGCTAGTCATCAATGAAGAAGAGATTTGCTTTGTGCATGCATCAGCTCATAAGCCTTCGGAATGGAATTACATTACCGACAGCATGAGCGCTTGGCAATGCGTCCAAAGTTCAGGTAAGTCATATACCTTCGTAGGACATGCACACGAGCAGGCTCTTTTTTATCAAAGTGCTGTTGGCAAACTGATTCGTTTTGCTCCACATCCTGGAGATGAAGTACCCATCATGAGCCATCGCCAGTGGGTTGGCGTCGTTGGCTCGCTTGGTCAGCCAAGGGATGGAAATCCTGAGGCCTGCTTTGCATTGTTTGAGCCTGAAATTTCTGCGTTAACTTTCCACCGCGTTCCATATGACCACTTTAAAGCTGCAGATAAAGTAAGGCGCGCCGGCTTACCCGAAGAGTTAGCAAACCGTTTAATTACCGGAAAGTAATTTGTCCATGTCCATAAAACCTGAAATTGAAGCGGTAGATGACATATTTCAGGAAGGCAAAATAGTTGATGGTTTTGTTCTCGGAAAAGAACTACACCGCGGCGGAATGGCTAGTCTTTTCTCGGCCACCAAAGAAGGCGTTGATCTTCCCATCCTCTTAAAAATTCCACGGGTTGGCAAAGATCAACCAGTCGAGAGTTTAATTGGGTTTGAAACTGAGCTCACTATCTTGCGCTCACTGAAGAGTCCATATGTCCCTAAATATCTGGGCTCAGGGAACATGGCAAAACATCCCTATATCGCGATGGAACAAGTGGCAGGTCGTCCACTCGAAGAGCTTATTAAAGAAGGTAAGCAATTTAGCATTGATGAAGTCATTCGGATTGGCGCAGATCTTGCGCAAGCAGTTCAGTCTCTTCACTCACAAGATGCAATACATCTGGATATCAAACCAGATAATGTACTGATTGATGAGCAAGGTAAGTTAACGCTGATTGACTTTGGTCTATCGCATCACTCACGCTTCCCAGATTTGCTTGCCGAAGAAATGCGCAAAGGCATGGGCTCTGCTCCTTACATTTCACCAGAACAAGTTGCTGGCGTTCGATCAGACTCCCGCAGTGACATCTTCTCTATCGGTGTCATTATGTACGAGTTGCTTACAGGTGATCTCCCCTTTGGGAATCCCCAGTCCATGAGTGGTTTGCGAAAAAGAATGTGGGCAGAACCATTTCCGCCCAGGGCTATCCGAAAAGAAATTCCACGCTGGCTACAAGAAGTAATATTGCGTTGCTTAGAGCCAGGAGCAGATGACCGCTATCAAAGTGCCACGCGCTTACGTCAAGTATTGCGTGATCCCGAAAGCGTAAAGCTGACGGAGCGATCTGAACGCTTGGAGCCTCCTAGTTTTTGGGAAAGCCTTAAGCGTTGGTTAAAAGCCGCAGGCTATGAACCATCGCCAAGCCCACTACCTAGCAGGGGTAATCAAGATGCCCCATTAATGATCGCTGCAATTGATACACGCCAGTCCGATGAAGAATTGCGTGAGCGTATGCAGACAACTGCAAAAAATCTACTGCAAGCTTATCCAGAAAGTCGTTTGGTTTGCCTTAGCACCATTGCCAGCACACCCACATTTGAAGGTAACCAAGAAAGCGAGACCGCCAGCGGTATTGTGCGCGGTCATTTAGTTCAGTTGATGGAGTGGGCAAAACCACTCAAGCTACCGCCAGAACGCATCTCGTATCATGTGCTAGAGGCGCTTGATCCTGCAGCCCGGATTGTAGAGTTTTCAAAAGATAATGATGCGTCTCTCATTTTAATTGGTGCATCCCATAAATTACCGAATAAAGTAACACCTTGGAGAACTTCAATGACCAAGATCGTTGAAGAAGCCCCTTGCAGCGTTCACATTGTTAGAACTTAAACTTTCAGCCCTAACAATCTTACGGCATTACCACCCAAGATAGCCACGCGCTGAGAATTGGTCAGGCCCGGTGTACTCATGACATGTTCTACCGGATACTCTTCCCAAGGAATTGGGTGGTCTGTACCAATCACCACCTGACTTGCGCCAACCTGCGCGACCAAATGACGTAATGCCTCGGGCGTAAAAACCAGAGAATCAAAATAAAGCTGATTTAAATACTCTGTTGGGTTTTTCTTGAGCACAATATCTGGATTGCAGTTTTGCGGCGAAACGAAGCAGCTGTGATCCATTCTTGGGGCGTATGAACCCAAGAAACCGCCGCCGTGTGCAGCCAAGACTTTTAATTGCGGATACTTATCCAAGACGCCTTCGTAAATTAAATGCTGAAGCGCAATGGTGGTATCCAAAGGATTGCCAATTACATTAGACATCCACCCATTTCCTTTGAAGCGCTGAGCTAATTGCGGAGTGCTTTGCGGATGAATAAAGAGGGTCACATTAAGCTCTTGAGCTTTAGCAAGCACTGGATGGAATTTAGGGTCAGCAAAATCTTGCCCCAATACACTCCCCCCAATTGCCGCCCCACATAAGCCTTGCTTTTTCACTGCATCCTCAAGCTGCTGAACCGCTAAATCAGGGTATTGCATGCTGAGAGAGGCAAAGGCCGCAAATTTATCAGGGCGCTGGGCGCAAAGCTCAGCTAGATTCAAATTATTGATACGGCAAATTTCTGTGGAAGTGTCTCTATCTTGGCGATACCAAAAAGGATTAACACTTAACACTTGCATATCAATGCCTTGGGCATCCATTGCTTTAATGCGCTCATTGATTTTGATGAAATGCTCAGGCACCCCCTTGGTTGGCGGAGGCACAGACTTCGCATCATCCCCCATCAAATTAATAGAATCCTGAAACATACAATGCGCATGAACATCGATCGTCTTTACCCTTTTACCGTTAATAAAGACTGGGGTAACACGCTTAGGTCTACCATTCTGAACTTCGGCTGCGTGCAATAAACCACAGCCACAAAATGTAAGGCCACCCAAGGTTTTCGCAGAAGTTTTTAAGAAAGATCTACGGCTATTCATATAAAAGTCCCTTCTTAGGATTTTTTTAAGCCAAGCATTGCACGAGTTTCATTTGATGAAGCCAATTCACCACCCATATCATCAATAATTCGTTTAGCCCTAGAGACCAGCTGGGCATTAGATTCACATAACATCCCTTTTTCCAAGTAAATATTGTCTTCCATACCAACACGAACATGTCCACCATATAACCAAGCTTGGGCCACGATAGGGAACTCTGAGCGACTAATACCAAATGCGGCCCACTTGGCACCTAGTGGTAATTGGTCACGCATATACAAGAGAGTCGCAGGATCGGTATTCAATCCATACTTAACGCCCATCACAAAAGTATAGAGCCCAGGACCTTCTAATGTGCCATCTTTTATTAAGTCTTTTGCCAGGTTTAAATCACCCGTATCAAAGATTTCAAGCTCTGGCATTACGCCTGCGTCACGAATCACCTTAGCCATCTTGCGCACGTTAGTTGGTGTGTTCATGACAACATCAGCACCAGAATTCATTGTATTTAAATCTAATGAGCAAATATCAGGCCGAAGTTGTGCAATATGCTCAACGCGCTTCAATGGATTGCATAGAGTGGTGCCAGGCGCGAATAACTTAGGGTCACCCTCCGTTGGCACATACCTACCGCCAGGGCCAGTGGTAAGGTTAATAATTAATTCTTTATTTTGCGCCTTGATTAGACTGATGACTTCTGCATAATGATCAATCTCCATCGAAGGTTTGCCTGTGTCTGGATGACGGACGTGGATATGCACTACGGCAGCACCTTCTTCGGCAGCACCAAGACAGGAGTCTGCAATTTGCTTTGGTGTAATAGGAAGATAAGGCGTCATCTCTGGTTTTGTTAAATTACCAGTTACGGCACAGGTTAGGATTGTCTTGCTCATGGCTTTTCCTTTGAAGTTATTTTGATTGGTTTTTTAATAATGGTTACTAAAATTCTTGCGGCGCCAGACAACAAAACAGCCACTCGCTTGCTGAATGTTGCGGAGACATTGTTTTCTGAACATGGTTACGCCATGACAACAGTGCGCGATATATCGGCTAAGTCCAAAGTGAATCAGGCACTCATTAACTATCATTTTAAAAATAAGCGCGGCTTGTTTAATGCCGTCTTTGAGCGCCGTGCTTCCGTATTGCTTCAGGAACGTGTTGATCTTTTGAGTGCGGCAAAAATCAAAGCAAAAATGAAACCTATTCCGCTGAAAGAATTGATTTATGCCTTCGTATATCCACCGTTGAGAATGGCGAGCGAAGACAAGGGTGGACAAAGTTTTGTCAAATTGCAAGCCAGACTTCACAACGAACCTAAAGAAATTGAAAGCGCGCTCAGGGCGAAGTTGTATGACAAGGTAAGCCTATTATTTGTGTATGAATTAAAACGAACCCTTCCAAAACTCAGTGAATCCTCAATATGCTGGCGACTAATCTTTGTCATGGGTCTTTACTTATATGTTGCCTCAAACACTGGCCGACTAGAAGTGATCTCCAAAGGCAAGGCCAATGGTGGCAACTTGAAGCAAGCCCTTCCAGAAATCCTTAATTTCTGTGAACAGGGGTTCTTATCCGACCCTATTCAATCTTAGTACCAGTATCTTTAACAATCTGGCTCCAACGTTTTAATTCTTCGGCGACATATTCGGCGGTCTGTTTTTGCGTGCCCCCTACAGTCATCAAACCTGCTTGATCAAATTTTTCTTTCGCATCTGGACTTGCTAATATCTGATTAATTGCTAGATTTAATTTTTGGACAACCGCTTCAGGCGTTTTGATCGGTAAAAATATGCCAGTCCAGGTGTAGTCTTTAATTTGTGGGTAACCCAACTCAGCTAGCGTTGGTACATCGGGCAGATTTGCCAAACGCTTCTCACTAGAAACTCCTAAGATTCTGACTTTCCCTTGTTTTGAGAACTGGTACACACCAGCCACAGCTGTACAGCCTATCGGAGTCTCACCACCTACTACCGCCAATGAGGCGGGGCCCGCGCCTTTATAAGGAATATGCGTAACATTTGCCTTCCAAATAACACGAAACAAATTCTCACATGTTAGATGAGGCGTTGTTCCAGCCCCAGGGCTGGAATAAGAAAGTTTTTCTTTAAATGCCAAATCCTTAAGTTCAGCAATGGTTTTAGCTGGCACCTGCTCATTGACTGAAATTAAATTTGGTTGCGTCGTAGCAATGACAACTGGCGTAAAGTTTTTCTCTGGGCTATAGCCAGACGATGTACCGTATAAAGTGGGGTTGACTGCATATGCTGCCGATGTCACTAATACGGTGTAACCATCTGGCTGAGCATTAGCAACATATTGCGCGCCAATATTGCCTCCTGCCCCAGCCTTATTTTCCACAAATACAGATTGCTTCAGAATATCGCCGAGTTGACTTGCCAGAATTCGGGCTGTTGTATCAACTGGACCGCCTGGGGCAAACGCAACCACTAAGCGAATCGGCTTATCAGGATACTGCTGAGCAGCGGCAGGCAGCACCATTACTGCCAATACCATCAAACCCAATCCAATCTTGATACTTTTTTTATATTTTTTTATATTTTTTTGCAACATCAACATATTGTCTCCCCCACGATTGTTGGGAATAAATCTTTTTATTTAATTGCTAACGGATTTGTTGGTGAACCAACGGCACCCGTAATTGGAATTGCTGGAGCTACAAACATAAATTCATAAATGCCATCTTTAGCGCAATCGTCGGCAAGATCCTTGACATAAAAAATCTCACCCATGGTCATCCCCATAATCGGAATTGTTATCCAATGCCAGGGTTGATTAATGCCCGCCTCAGATTCATTGGGGCGAACCTCACAACCCCATGTATCACTTGCTAAGGCTGCTAGCTCTGTACGTTGTATCCACTCGAGAGTTTCAAATGCAAAACCAGGCGCATCACCGCCAGGATATCCATCCCAGCTACCAGCTTTGATTTTTTCTTCCATTTGACCAGTGCGAACAATGATGTAATCACCACGTTTAATTTCAATACCTTGCTTTTTGGCAGTGTCATCTAAATCTTTGCAGGTAATTCCATAGCCCTCTGGTAAAGTTTCAAGGCCTTTAGCTCTTGCTACGTCGAGCAAGATTCCGCGACCAACCATCTTGGCCTTGGTCTTCTCAATTCCGCACTTAGCCGCACCAGCAGACGATACTTCACGACAATCATAGCCGTTATACATATAGTTCTCATAGAAGACATGTCCTAAGCCATCCCATTGTGTGCCACATTGCAAGGGCATCACCACCATATCGTCTGCAGCCCTAATGCCACGCTTATCCAATACTCCCGCATACGCATCGGTACCCGTACGCAACATCGTGTGTACGGGATTAATCCGACCCATAGAAGGATATTTGGTTTTTGCGCCCTGTGGTCCGCTGCTATCAAAATTCAGCGCCAAAGAAATAACTTTGCCTTTTTTAACCAACTGAGCTGCAGCGATAATGTCTTCTGGCTGCGTAAAGTTCAAAGTGCCGATCTCATCATCCGCGCCCCATTTGCCCCAATTTTTGTATTTTTCTGCTGCTGCACTTAAAGCTGCACGGGTAATTTTTTTCATCATTGACTTAATTTTTGGTCTCTAAGGGAAATCTTATTTTTTAAACAGTTGTTTAAATTATCAGTTAAAAAAATTCCTGTCAAGAAATCCTTATTGTGCAAAGCAAAAGATTTAGTCTGGAAAGCGTGGCAAATAGATGCCCCCATCAACTGGAGCGGGATGTCGAGCAGTATTCATCTCCATAGCCAAAAAGGTGTAATACCCAGCAATTCCGGCAAGATCAACTGCTCCCTTTTTTCCAAAACGCTTTTCCACCTTGGCAAAGGTAACATCTGACACACGCTTATAACGCTGTAGCTCTATGGTGAAATCGTAAATAAGTGTTTCGTCCTCGCTCATGCCATCGGGGCGGCGACCATCCTTAAGTGCTTCAGCAAGCTCTGTTTTTAGGCCGGCCTTGATGGCAATCGGATAATGAATGCTCCACTCATAGTCTTGACTCCATTCACGCGCAGTAATCAGAATCGCAAACTCACTGAGCATA
>CAIMOW010000022.1 GCA_903843235.1 uncultured beta proteobacterium
GCAGCCTTATGACCGCGCAAAGCAGCCAAACCAGCAGCATTCGATTGAGCCAAGAACTCTGCGTTTAAATTCTCATCCTTCAAGAAGAAGGTGACATTCATTCTAGAGCGATATTCCTTTGTCACGCGATTCTCATACAAGCTACTTTGATCAAGAAAGCTATAGAGTAAATCTGCTTTTGCTTGATTGCGCTTCTCAATCGCCTTGACACCGCCCTGCTTCAATAGCCACTTGAATCCCAGCCCAGCCATATAGATCGAGAAAGTTGGCGGGGTATTAATCATTGACTGAGTATTCGCCTGTACGGACCAATCCCAAATTGTCGGGGTGATGCCCATACTGTGGCCCAGCAAATCTTTGCGAACGATTACTATCGTCACGCCTGAGGGGCCAATATTTTTTTGGGCGCCACCAAACCAAACGCCGCACTTCGTAATGTCCATCTCTTTAGAGAGAATGTTGCTAGAGATATCGGCAACCAATGGCGTATTGCCAACATTAGGCACATCGGGAAATTCCACACCACCAATCGTTTCATTGGCGCAGTAATGTACATAAGCGGCATCGCTTGATAACTGCCAACTAGATCTTGGTGGAATGGTATTGAATTTTTCAGCGGCAGATGAAGCAGCAAGATTTGCTGTACCGTATCTCTGCGCCTCTTTAAAAGATTTCTCAGACCAAACGCCCGTCACAATGAAATCCGCTCTAGGGCCATTCTTAGCCAAGGGCATTAAATTCATTGGAATAGCTGCATTCTGACCAATACCACCACCTTGTAGCAACAAGATCTCGTAAGTATCAGGAATGTTCATTAAGGTACGCAGGTCTTGCAACACTTCTTCATAGACCGCCATGAACTCTTTGCTACGGTGACTAATCTCCATCACACTAGTGCCGAGCCCTTGCCAGTTGAGCATTTCATCAGCAGCCTGCTTCAACACCTCTTCAGGCAAGGTAGCAGGCCCCGCTGCGAAATTAAAGATGCGGCGGTCAAACGTCATGATGGCTTACAGGTCTTTAATCGATGCAAACTTAGGCATCACCAGCAGCATCGGAGTCAGAATCAAGCGTTGGATCAGCAGATACATCACCCTCTCTCTCATCATCATCGCCCTCTTCATCCGAATCACTTTCAGCAATACGCTGCAAACCGGACAAACGAGTGCCTTCATCGACGTTAATCAAAGTCACACCTTGTGTGGCACGACCCATCTCGCGAATCTCAGACACGCGTGTGCGCACCAATATTCCGCCAGTGGTGATCAACATGATTTGATCTTCAGGAGATACCAAAGCAGCAGCGACTACTTTACCGTTGCGCTCAGATGTCTGAATCGCAATCATGCCTTTGGTACCGCGTCCATGACGAGTGTACTCACCAATTGGAGTACGCTTACCGAAGCCATTTTCAGTAGCAGTTAATACGCTACTTGGAATTGGATTACCATCAGAGTCCACAGTACTAGCCTCTGCACCTTCTGTAGCCTCGGCAGGAGCGACCAACATAGCAATGACTTGTTGACCAGCAACCAAGTTCATACCACGAACACCGCGAGCAGTGCGGCCCATAGGACGCACATCATTCTCATCAAAGCGAACCGCTTTACCAGCATCAGAGAACAACATCACATCGTACTTACCATCGGTAATAGCCGCACCTACTAAGAAATCATTCTCATTCAAGTCAACTGCAATAATGCCGGCCTTGCGTGGATTAGAGAAATCAGACAAGCGCGTCTTCTTCACAGTGCCCAAGCTGGTTGCCATGAATACGAAATGATCATCTTGGTAACCCTTGATTGGCAAAATCACAGTGATCTTTTCGCCTTCAATCAGCGGGAACATATTGACGATGGGTTTACCGCGTGAATTTCGACTGCCTTGCGGCACTTCCCAAACCTTCAACCAATACATACGACCACGATCGGAGAAACAAAGGATGATGTCGTGAGTATTGGCAACGAATAATGTTTCGATCCAATCTTCATTCTTTGTTGCTGCAGCTTGCTTGCCACGGCCACCCCGTTTTTGGGCGCGGTACTCACTCAATGGCTGACTCTTCATGTAGCCAGTATTGGAAAGCGTCACCACCATATCTTGAGGAGTAATTAAATCTTCAGTGAACAACTCGGTTGCATTCATTTCAATAAATGAACGGCGACCGCTATCGCCACCAGCAATACCAAACTCAGCTTGCACTTCTTTGAGCTCACTCTCAATCACGGAAGTGACACGCTCTGGCTTGGAGAGTAAATCGAGTAAGTCAGAAATTTCTGCCATGACCTCTTTGTACTCATTCACAATCTTGTCTTGCTCAAGGCCAGTCAAGCGTTGCAAACGCATCTGCAGAATTTCTTGTGCTTGGCTATCGGATAAACGATACAAGCCAGTTGTCTGCATGCCGTACTCAGGCAACAAGCCTTCAGGACGGTAAGCATTGCGACCACCTGGAGTGTCTGTTTCGGCGCGCGCTAACATCTCACGCACCATCGAAGAATCCCAGGGTTGACCCATTAATCCTTGCTTGGCAATCACTGGGTTAGCAGCGGCTTTAATAATGGCAATGAACTCATCGATATTGGCCAATGCAACCGCCAAACCTTCTAATACGTGACCACGCTCACGCGCTTTGCGTAATTCAAAAATCGTACGACGCGTTACAACTTCGCGGCGGTGCTGCAAGAAGTACTCGAGCATCTGCTTCAAGTTCAGCAGACGTGGTTGGTTATCAACCAAGGCCACCATATTCATGCCAAAGTTATCTTGCAGTTGTGTGCCCTTATAGAGGTTGTTTAGAACTACCTCTGGAACTTCACCTCGTTTGAGCTCAATCACAACGCGCATACCCGACTTGTCAGACTCGTCACGCAAATCAGAAATGCCTTCTACTTTTTTCTCATTCACTAACTCAGCAATACGCTCAAGCAAGTTCTTTTTATTGACTTGATACGGTAACTCATCAACGATGATGGCTTGGCGTGCGCCTTTATCAAGATCTTCGAAGTGAGTCTTTGCACGCATTACCACACGGCCACGGCCAGTACGGTAGCCTTCGCGCACACCTTGAACACCATAAATGATTCCAGCTGTTGGAAAATCCGGCGCAGGAATGATTTCAATCAACTCATCAATCGTGCACTCTGGGTTATGCAAGACGTGTAGACAGGCTGCAACCACTTCATCCAAGTTATGGGGGGGGATATTCGTCGCCATACCAACAGCAATGCCTGAACTGCCATTAATCAGTAAATTAGGGACTTTTGCCGGAAGAATCAGGGGCTCTTTCTCGCTACCATCGTAATTTGGCCCAAAATCGACGGTTTCTTTGTCCAAATCGGCCAAAAGTTCATGGGCAATCTTGCGGAGGCGTATCTCGGTATACCGCATTGCAGCAGCGTTATCACCGTCTACAGAACCAAAGTTACCCTGTCCATCAACCAACATATAGCGCAGCGAGAAATCCTGAGCCATGCGAACAATGGTGTCATACACCGCAGAATCGCCATGTGGATGGTATTTACCGATCACATCGCCAACTATACGGGCAGATTTTTTGTAAGCTCGGTTCCAATCGTTGTTTAATTCATACATCGCAAATAAGACCCTGCGATGTACCGGTTTGAGACCATCACGCACGTCTGGCAGGGCTCTGCCGACAATGACGCTCATAGCGTAGTCCAAATAGGACCGCCGCATTTCGTCTTCTAGGGATATTGGTAGTGTTTCTTTAGCGGCTTGTTCCATTTAGAAATAATATCATTTTGATGACTGATAGCCCCTATGCTAAGATTCTGTCAGTTTGTACGAAATTGAGATGTGTCGCTTTGCGGTCTTTTGCTTCAAAGTAGGGCGAATTACATTTAAGTTTGACTTTAATTAAAAAGAGATTTTTGAGGACTAAAAATGAACAAAA
>CAIMOW010000023.1 GCA_903843235.1 uncultured beta proteobacterium
CATAATGCAAGTCTGCCGTCTCTAGTCTTTGTGCAACTTGATCGATGCACTGGTTTAAGGTGACTGCTTGAGAAGGCTCAGGGTCCATGATGACTTGTTTGGATTATTGAATTAAGCGATGAGCTGCTCAAGGGTCTTGCGGTAAATATTTTTAAGAAGCTCTACATCGTCAACAATGACACACTCATTAATCTTATGACTTGTGGCATTGAGAGGGCCGAACTCTACAACCTCTTTGCAAATCTTGGCAATAAAGCGGCCATCACTTGTACCGCCGGTAGTGGAGAGCTCCGTATCAATTTGGGTTTCTGCTTTGATAGCATTGCGCAGGGCATTTGCTAGAACACCATCGCCAGTAATAAATGGACTGCCACCCAAAACCCAATCGATTTCAAAATCAAGATTATTGGATTTGAGGATGTGCTCAAGGCGC
The DNA here is from genome assembly GCA_903843235.1 of uncultured beta proteobacterium. Taxonomy (GTDB): domain Bacteria; phylum Pseudomonadota; class Gammaproteobacteria; order Burkholderiales; family Burkholderiaceae; genus Polynucleobacter. Next base: position 434 of record CAIMOW010000023.1, read on the forward strand.
TCGCGTAATTGCTCAGGTTTACTCTCAGTGGAGAAGCGGAAATTGAAATCCACTACCAACTCATTAGGAATCACATTGTTCGCGCCTGTGCCGGCATGTACATTTGAGATTTGGAAACTGGTGGGCTGGAAGTATTCATTTCCTTTATCCCATTCGGTCTCAACTAGTGCTTGAATCGCCGGTGCGGTGATATGAATCGGATTTTTACCAAGGTGGGGATAGGCGATATGCGCCTGAATACCTTTAACCCTCAGCTTGCCTGAGAGCGAACCACGACGACCATTCTTAATCATGTCGCCAATGTTATCGACTGAAGTGGGTTCGCCAATCACACAATAGTCCAGGCGCTGCTCGTGCTTTTGCAGGCGCTCACACATGATGATAGTGCCATCATTTGCTGGCCCCTCTTCATCACTAGTGATTAGGAAGGCAATAGAGCCAGTGTGATTAGGGTGGGTAATAACAAACTCTTCGGTAGCCACAACAAAACCAGCGAGAGAGGTTTTCATATCAGCAGCGCCGCGACCATATAACAAGCCATTACGAATGGTGGGGGTAAATGGATCACTTTCCCACTTATCGAGTGGACCGGTTGGTACTACATCGGTATGACCGGCAAACATTAAGACTTTGCCTTGATCGCCAGCTGAGCCTTTTTTAATTGCCCAAAGATTGGTGACCTGAAAATTCTCGGGACCACTAACAACACTTTCAGTATGAAAGCCAATTTCTTGAAGTCGCTTGGCAATCAGATCCTGACATCCGCCATCAGCAGGCGTCACTGAATGGCAGGCGATAAGGGCTTCTGTTAAATCAAGAGTGGCGCTCATATTGTTATCTGATATTCGACTTAATCGCGGAGTAATTCGTTAATGGCGGTTTTGGCTCTGGTTTGAGCATCAACCTTTTTCACGATGATTGCCGCATATAAGCTGTACTTTCCACAAGCGGAAGGTAATGAACCAGGAACCACTACGGAGCCAGCAGGAACGCGGCCATAATGTACTTCACCAGTTTCACGGTCATAAATCTTGGTACTTTGACCAATATAAACTCCCATAGACAGCACAGCATTCTCTTCGATGATCACGCCCTCAACAACTTCGGAGCGTGCACCAATGAAGCAGTTATCTTCAATAATGACTGGACCAGCTTGAATGGGCTCCAAAACACCACCAATACCAACGCCACCAGAAAGGTGAACGTTTTTACCGATTTGGGCACAAGAACCGACTGTCGCCCAGGTGTCAACCATCGTGCCTTCGCCAACATAAGCGCCAATATTGACGTAAGAGGGCATTAAAACGGCGTTTTTGCCAATAAATGAGCCTCGGCGAGCCATCGCCGGAGGTACAACGCGGAAGCCACCCTTGGCAAAGTCTTCAGCAGTGTAATTTTCAAACTTACTTGGAACCTTGTCATAGAACTGGGTATAACCACCAGCAGCCATCGGCTTGTTGTCTTCCAGGCGAAAAGAAAGTAGTACAGCCTTCTTGACCCATTGATTTACTTCCCACTTGCCAACGCTAAGACGCTCAGCAACGCGGATATTCCCCGAATTAAGGCCCTCCAGGACGGCGGTAACCGCATCACGGATCTCAGTAGGAGCGGACTCAGGTGAGAGGTTTGCGCGGTTTTCCCAGGCTTGTTCGATGATGCTTTGTGGTGATTGGCTCATGCTTTTCAGTTAACTATCAGATTGTTAAGGGGTTTTGACCCTGAAGGTAGATTTATCATTATATCGATGGGGC
>CAIMOW010000024.1 GCA_903843235.1 uncultured beta proteobacterium
CCACGCTGGTGTATCCACTGCATGAGTTGCTTTGCCCTAAAGGGCTTTTCATTCAACCCCGCGACATACGCTGCCATTTGGTCAGCGTCAAAATCTAAGAGATTTACGCGCGGGGAGGTCAATGCGCCTACTTATTTAGTAGATAGGTTTCGAATTAACGATTGAAAACGTTCATGCCAGGAAAGAAGAATGCAATTTCCACAGCAGCAGTTTCAGGAGCGTCAGATCCGTGTACAGCGTTTGCGTCGATGCTGTCAGCAAAGTCAGCACGAATCGTTCCAGCGTCAGCCTTCTTAGGATCGGTAGCACCCATCAAATCGCGGTTCTTAGCAATAGCGCCTTCGCCTTGCAATACTTGGATCATCACTGGACCAGAAATCATGAAGCTCACCAAATCCTTAAAGAAAGGACGGGCTGCGTGAACAGCATAGAACTGCTCAGCTTCTGATTGGGATAAATGCGCCATTCTGGAAGCGATGACCTTCAAACCAGCAGATTCAAAACGGTCGTAAATTTTACCGATAACGTTTTTAGCTACAGCATCGGGTTTGATAATAGAAAGGGTGCGTTCAATTGCCATGCAAAACTCCAATAGTGATTTCAAAGGTATTAGTCAAATAGGCTCCAATAAGCATGCCCTGATTCGACGACCCCCGAATTATACATCGGCTGAGGGTATTTACCCTTATAAAAGTAGTCCTAAGCTATTGAATTTACAGGGCATAACCCCATGGTTTGTAGTCTTTTTAAGTTAGCCCTTGAAATTGGAGTGATTTGTCTATACTTACTATCAACAGCCCGGCACGGGCTTATGTATTTACTTTAAAAGAAGGAGTCCAAATGAGCGATCTCAACTCTTACGGCTTTGGCCAGTCTGGCTCAATTAGCACACCTCAGGTACGCAACCGCGTACTGCGCAATACCTACGCCTTACTCGCGCTCTCCATGGTTCCAACCATCATTGGCGCCTGGCTTGGCGTGGCGATGGGTTTTAGCCTATTTGCCGGTAGCCCTTTCATGGGCTTTATCGTCTTTATGGCTGTTGCCTTTGGATTTTTCTGGGCCATCGAGAAAAACAAAGATACCGGCATAGGTGTTTTATTCCTACTGGGCTTTACCTTCTTTATGGGCATCATGATGTCCCGTTTAGTTGGCTACACTCTAAATAGCTACAGCAATGGTGCTGCACTCATCATGCTGTCTTTTGGTGGCACTGCCGTTATCTTTGCCGTCATGGCCACGATTGCCACAGTCAGTAAAAGTGATTTTGCTGGCATGGGTAAATGGTTGATGGTGGGTGTGCTACTTTTGATCGTAGCCTCGTTAGCGAACATCTGGTTGCAATTGCCTGCTTTGATGTTGACTGTAATGGTCTTGGCTATCGCAATTTTCTCCGCATTTATCTTGGTTGACGTGCAACGCATCATCAATGGAGGCGAAACCAATTACATCATGGCCACTCTAGCGATCTACTTAGATGTGTACAACGTATTCACCAATTTACTAGCTTTGCTCGGTATCGTTGGGGGTAACAGAGACTAAGCAAGCCTAGAGCTTGCAGTTCTTAGCAGTACCCAAAAGGCGCCATAAGGCGCCTTTTTTATTGGCCTGAAACCAATAAATTAATTGCGAGGCCCAAGATCATCACAATCATGAGGATGGATAGAGCATCCGAGGATTTCATATCAAGCTCCTATTGAAGGGTTGAAAACCGTGCAGTTCTGTTGCACAACTTCAATCTACTCTTGTATAAGACCTATTTATCCGGTTCTTGCACCGCAAAATGCATATCAGCACCGAAGTAGTGCTAAAAACAATAATCTCAGGGTAAATAAGGGGTCAATTAGCCTCTTTGGAAGACTGCCATCGACTCTACGTGAGAGGTATGGGGGAACATATTGACGATTCCAGCCCCTTTTAGGGTGTAGCCAGCGTGGTGGCAGAGTATTTCAGCATCCCTGGCCAAGGTCTTTGGATTGCAAGAGACGTAGACGATGCGTTCAGGCATTAAGGAATTGTTGCTGGCATGGAGA
>CAIMOW010000025.1 GCA_903843235.1 uncultured beta proteobacterium
CAACTTTAGAACACAACCCTTAGGAGAAGTTATGTCAGTAACTATGCGTCAAATGCTGGAAGCCGGTTGCCATTTTGGTCACCAAACCCGTTTCTGGTCCCCAAGAATGGCCCCTTATATTTTCGGCCATCGCAACAAAATTCACATCATCAACTTGGAAAAAACATTGCCAATGTTTCAGGACGCCCTGAAATTTGCAAAACAAGTTGCTGCTAATCGTGGCACGATTTTATTTGTTGGTACAAAGCGTCAATCACGCGAAATCATCGCTGAAGAAGCTGCACGTGCTGGCATGCCTTATATCGACAGCCGTTGGTTGGGTGGTACGCTCACTAACTTCAAAACTGTTAAAGGTTCACTGAAGCGTTTAAAAGACATGGCAGTTGCTAAAGAAGCTGGCGACTGGGAAAAGCTTTCCAAGAAAGAGGCTTTGACTAACGACCGTGATCTCGACAAATTGCAAAAAGCACTTGGTGGTATCCAGGATCTGAATGGTGTTCCGGACGCTATTTTCGTAGTGGACGTTGGCTATCACAAGATTGCCATTACTGAAGCTAACAAGCTTGGTATTCCAGTCATTGCTGTGGTTGATACCAACCACTCACCAGAAGGCATTGATTACATCATTCCTGGTAATGATGACTCAAGCAAAGCCGTTCTTCTCTACGCTCGCGGTATTGCTGATGCGATCCTCGAAGGTAAATCAAACTCTGTTCAAGAAATCTTGACTGCTGTTAAAGAAGGCGAAGAAGAGTTTGTTGAAGAAGGGAAGGCTGAATAATGGCCACTATTACCGCTGCAATGGTTGGCGAGTTACGCGCCAAAACTGATGCTCCGATGATGGAGTGCAAAAAAGCTTTGACCGAGGCTGATGGTGATATGGCTAGAGCAGAAGAAATTCTGCGTGTAAAGCTGGGTAGCAAAGCTGGTAAAGCAGCTTCTCGTGTTACTGCTGAGGGTATTGTTGCTTCATTTATCGACGGTACTACTGGTGCTTTGCTTGAAGTGAACTGCGAAACTGATTTCGTTTCGAAGAATGACGATTTCTTGGCATTCACAAACGAGTGCGTAAAGATGATTGCTGAAAAGAATCCAGCTGACGTAGCCGCTTTGTTGGCCTTGCCAATGAACGGTTCAACTGTGGATGAAGTTCGCAGTGCTTTGATCGGTAAGATTGGCGAAAACATCATGCCACGTCGCTTCAAGCGTTTCACGGGCAGTAACAAGTTGGTCTCTTACCTCCACGGTGCTCGTATCGGCGTGATGGTTGAGTTTGAAGGCGATGAGACGGCTGCTAAAGACGTAGCAATGCATATTGCGGCAATGAAGCCGGTGGCTTTGTCTATGGCGGATGTTCCTGCTGAAGCAATTGCTATTGAACGTAGTGTTGCTGTTCAAAAAGCTGCTGAATCTGGCAAGCCACCTGAGATTGTTGAAAAGATGGTTGAAGGCTCTATTCAGAAGTTCCTGAAAGAGGTTTCTTTATTGAACCAAACTTTCGTTAAAAACGATAAGCAAACTGTTGAGCAAATGCTCAAGGCTGCTAATACGGTAATCAAGGGTTTCACCATGTTTGTTGTAGGTGAGGGCATTGAGAAGCGTCAGGATGACTTTGCGGCTGAAGTGGCCGCCCAGGTTGCCGCCGCTAAAGCAACTGCTTAAATGATTTGGCTGGGGCAAGCCCAGTCTCTGTAATGCTCAAAAGGGCATGGAAACCTTAGTTTCTATGCCCTTTTGTTTTATCTGGCTTAAGACCTTTATAATTTGCTGGAGATATTAAAAAGTACTTAAAGATCAATAAGCTAAGTTGTTAAATGACTTGGCAAATTACGGAAAACAGGAAACTATGCCAGCCTACAAACGCGTCCTCCTTAAACTATCTGGTGAAGCCCTTATGGGGGATGATGCCTTTGGCATTAATCCAGTAACGATTGACGCTATGGTCGCTGAAATTGCACAGGTAGTTAGTAGCGGGGTGGAGTTGGCTATCGTTATCGGTGGTGGCAATATTTTCCGCGGTGTAGCAGGTGGGGCAGCAGGTATGGATCGAGCTACAGCTGATTATATGGGGATGTTGGCAACCATGATGAACTCACTAGCCTTACAAGATGCCTTGCGACAAAAAGGCGTTGAGGCACGAGTCCAGTCTGCCTTGCGTATGGATCAGGTTGTGGAGCCTTATATTCGCCCACGTGCGATTCGTGCGATGAGCGAAGGTAAAGTTGTTATTTTTGCAGCGGGCACTGGTAATCCATTTTTTACTACTGATACTGCAGCCGCCTTGCGCGGTGCCGAAATGGGTGTTGAGATCATGCTCAAAGCCACTAAGGTTGATGGTATTTATAGCGCTGATCCAGTAAAGGACCCTACCGCCACTTTGTACAAGACCATTACTTTTGATGAAGCCTTAATCAAAAACTTGCAAGTCATGGACGCAACCGCGTTTGCATTGTGTCGTGACCGTAAGCTACCAATTAAAGTATTTTCAATTCTTAAGCCAGGCGCTTTGATGCGTGTGGTTCGGGGTGAGCCTGAAGGCACACTAGTACACGTTTAATAGGAGGCTTGATGTCCGCAGCAGAAATTAAATCCACTACCGATCAAAAGATGCAAAAGTCTCTTGATGCTTTAAAAACCAATTTAGCGAAGATTCGTTCTGGACGGGCTAACCCCGGAATTCTGGAGCACATTCAAGTCGATTATTACGGTAATCCAACGCCATTAAGTCAGGTAGCTAGCTTGGGCTTGGCAGATGCTCGTACCATTAACGTTCAACCATTTGAAAAGACTATGGTTGCGGCTATTGAAAAAGCGATTCGTGATTCTGATTTAGGCTTAAACCCAGCATCTCAAGGAACTGTGATTCGCGTACCAATGCCAGCTTTAACGGAAGAGCGTCGTCGTGATTTAACCAAGGTGGTTAGGAATGAAGGCGAAGAAACTAAGATTGCCGTGCGTAATTTACGCCGTGATGCCAATGAGCACCTTAAGCGCTTAACAAAAGATAAAGAAATCTCTGAAGATGAAGAGCGTCGCGCTACCGATGAAATTCAAAAGATGACCGATAAGGCTGTAATCGACATTGACAAGGTAGTTTCTGAAAAAGAAAAAGAGATCATGACGGTTTAGTAACCTGATTGATTAAACTCTCTACATTCTGTATTTATGACTCTGCACACTAGCTCTACCTTGGTTGTTCCCGAGGTTCGCGCCATTCCTCGCCATGTAGCGATCATTATGGATGGTAATGGGCGTTGGGCAAAGAAGCGCTTAATGCCGCGCGTGGCTGGACATTCCGAAGGTTTGGGCGCCGTTAGAAAAATTGTGCAAGAGTGTCGTCGCATAGGTGTTGAGTATTTAACGGTATTTGCTTTTAGCTCTGAGAACTGGCGCCGCCCACCGGAAGAAGTGGGCTTTTTAATGAAACTATTTCTAAAATCTCTTAAAGGCGAAGTATCACGTCTTGCTGAGAATGATATTTCCCTCCGCCTCATTGGGGATTTAAGTCGCTTTGATTCTGCGATTCAGGAGATGGTGCAGTTTTCAGAAGAGAGGACTGCAGGTTGTACGGGCTTGACCTTTACGATCGCAGCTAATTACGGCGGTCGTTGGGATATTTTGCAGGCCATGCGTCGCTGCTTGGATGCTAATCCAAACTTAACTTCTGAACAGGTCACCGAAGAGCTATTGCAGCCACATTTATCAATGGCTTATGCCCCAGAGCCTGATTTATTTATACGGACCGGTGGAGAGCAACGGGTTAGTAACTTCTTGTTATGGCAGCTTGCCTATACCGAGCTCTACTTTACCGATGTACTGTGGCCCGATTTTGATGAAGCTGAATTACATAAAGCTTTCGCATGGTTTGGTCAGCGCGAACGTCGTTTCGGTCGCACGAGCGCTCAGCTTGCGCCGCAAGCAATGAGCGATGCAGTATGATCCGATTCCAGAAATCCAAATGCTAAAGACCCGAATTATTACTGCCACTATTCTTCTAGCGGTCCTATTGCCTATCCTTTTTTTTCTACCAGGAATTTACCTAAGCGCTTTTTTTCTCCTGATCGTTTTGCTTGCTGCATGGGAGTGGAGTCGCTTAATTGCGCCAGGATCTCGTCGCGGTGAAATCATCTACCCTATATTTTGTTTGTTGATTATTTTGGGTTTATTGGCCCTCAATAATCCAGTATGGCAATTTGCTTTGCTGGCTATGGCTGTGATGTTTTGGTTCTTTAATGCCCCCTTTATTCTTGCAAGAGGATTAAATCTCCCCCTAGATAAATGGCGTTATTTCTACTCCATTTTGGGATTGATTTTGCTCCCAGCCACTTGGTTCGCCCTGATCTTTTTGCGGGAGATTGGTTTAACTTTTCTGTTGTCGACGATGATATTGGTCTGGATTGCTGATATTGGCGCCTACTTTGTAGGGAAGGCTTTCGGTAAATATCGCTTAGCTGCGCAAATTAGTCCTGGTAAATCGATCGAAGGCGCATTGGGTGGCCTCCTACTTTGTTATGGATATGCAGTTTTCTGCGTTTTCTTTTTACCACTGGATTCCACATTATTTGGTGCTTGGGCAATTCGTTATGGTTGGTTACCAATGTTGTTAATGGTGACCGTCTTAACTGCCTTTAGCATCTTCGGTGATTTATTTGAATCCCAATTAAAACGGGTCGCCGGTGTGAAGGATAGCAGTCATTTATTACCAGGCCATGGTGGTGTTTTGGATCGTGTTGATGCATTGATACCGGTAATGCCAATTGCCGCCTTGCTTGCAGGATTGATCTAATGTCTTTAAGACGAGTGGCGATCCTAGGTTCTACAGGATCTATCGGTCTTAATACCTTGGATGTGATCCGCCAACATCCAGAGCGCTTCAAAGTTGTTGCACTCACTGCTGCTAAACAAGTTGATCGTTTGGCAGAGCAATGCCTCGAATTTAATCCAGCTATTGCAGTTGTTGCCGATGCCGATGGCGCAGCACGCCTCAATACAATTCTTAAAGAGAAGAGGATTGCTACAGAGGTGTTGTATGGCCCCGAAGCCCTTGTTACTGCAGTAACGCAATCGGAGTGCGATACAGTGATGGCCGCCATTGTTGGTGCTGCCGGTTTAGTGCCTGCCCTAGCAGCAGCTAAAGCTGGTAAGAGGGTATTGCTAGCAAATAAAGAAGCGCTTGTAATGTCTGGCGATTTATTTATGCAAGCTATGCAATCGGGCGGGGGCGAGTTACTTCCTATCGATAGTGAACATAACGCCATCTTTCAGTGCCTTCCTCAGCAGTTTACTAAAGCACCTCATGATTATTTAGGCGTTGAAGAGCTCTGGTTAACTGCTTCAGGTGGCCCATTTAGAGATACTCCTATCAGTGGGCTGTCCTCTATCACTCCTAATCAAGCTTGCGCTCACCCTAATTGGGTCATGGGTAGAAAAATTTCAGTTGATTCGGCAACGATGATGAATAAAGGCCTTGAAGTGATCGAGGCATTTTGGTTATTTGGTTTGCCATTGGAAAAAATTAAGGTGCTGATACATCCGCAAAGTGTGGTGCACTCCATGGTGCGCTATCGCGACGGGTCAGTGATTGCTCAAATGGGGCAGCCTGATATGAGAACGCCTATTGCTTACGGTCTAGCATGGCCAGAACGTATTCATGCTGGTGTTACACCTTTGAATTTGACTGAGTTTGCAGCGCTCACTTTTACTGAACCAGACCTAGGACGCTTTCCTTGTCTGGCGCTAGCTTTTTCAGCGGCAAAAACTGGTGGCACTGCTCCGACGATCTTAAATGCTGCTAATGAAATTGCAGTGGCAGCATTTTTAGATGCTGGCCTACCGTATTTACGAATTTCAGAAGTAGTCAAAAAAACACTTAATCACATTCAATCTGTTCCGGCGAGTTCACTTGAACTTATTTTAGAGGTGGACGCGCAAGCAAGGCAGTTGGCCACAAGCCTGATTAGCGAGATTAATATTTAGTGGAATTAGCCTAGTGCAAGCCTTGATAACCCTTGTAGCCTTTTTGCTGACGCTCGGTATTTTGGTATGTTTTCATGAGCTTGGCCATTTCTTGATGGCTCGCTTATGCGGGGTTCGTGTCCTCCGATTCGCTCTTGGATTCGGTAAACCACTATTTACTTATGTTGCTCGCAATCGGACCGAGTGGGTTGTTGCAGTTATTCCTTTGGGTGGATACGTGAAGTTATTGGATGGTCGCGATTCTGCTCAGTTGATTCCAGAGTCAGAAAAGTCCGAGGCGTTTGATGCCAAGCCGCTCTGGCAACGATCATTGATTGTGGCTGCGGGACCTTTCGCAAATTTTATTTTAGCCATCGCATTATTTGCGGTTATTTATATGAGTGGAGTCGCCCAATTGCCGGCTCGCCTAGATACACCTCCGGAGAGCTCATTGGCAGCCAGCTTGGGTATTGTTGCTGGTGATCAGGTCGTTGGTTGGAGGTCTCTCGCGGATGACTCTGAAAATATGGCTATTCCTGATGGATTTGACCCTGTTTTGAGTTGGAATGTTCTGCGCTGGAAGCTTCTAGATGCGGTTACGGGGCAAGAAGGTTTTGTCTTGGAGTTACGTGGGACTTCAGGGGGGAGATCTTTTAAGGTTTTTAAAGAGCTTGATTTACCTCAAATGAAGCCGGAAACAGACCCTTTTATAGCTTTAGGCATTCGCCCTCAGATTGCCCCTCAATCTGACTGGTTCAAGCTTAAATTGGGCCCCTTGGATGCCTTAGCTTATGCTGCCCAGAGGGTCTGGTTAATTACCAAGGTCTCTACACGCCTGATGTTGGGCTTGTTTACGGGGAATACCTCCATAAAGCAGCTGGGTGGCCCCTTAAGTATTGCGGATATGGCAGGCAAGTCTGCGCAGTTCGGGTGGCAGCCATTTTTAGCTTTTTTGTCACTTTTGAGTATTAGTATTGGCCTACTCAATCTAGTGCCGCTACCAATGTTAGATGGGGGTCAGCTACTGTATGATGCATGGGAGTTGGTTGCTGGTAAGCGGATTTCGGTTTCAATGCAGGAGCAGCTCCAAAAAGTGGGCTTTTTCTTGCTGATTTCACTCTCGCTACTGGCCTTGTTTAACGATTTACAACGCTACCTTTCGCCTTGAATTTTTTGACCTCATCCCCTCGCTTTTTTGTCCGATTTCTTGCGCAAGTGATACTAATTGCTACCGCTGGATTTTTTGTCAATGCTCATGCCGCAGAATCTTTTGTCATTAAAGATATTCGTATTGAAGGATTGCAGCGCGTAGAACCTGGGACAGTTTTCAGTTATTTACCGGTTCAAGTGGGTGACACCTTCACTGAAGAGAAGGGCGCTGAAGCTATTAAGGCCTTATATAGCACTGGTTTTTTTAGGGATGTGCAGATCCAGGCGCAAGGCAGTGTCTTAATTGTCATCGTCGATGAGCGGCCAACGATTTCCCGAATTGAATTTACGGGGATGAAAGAATTTGATCAGGAGATTGTGCGTAAATCTCTGAAGACGGTGGGGGTTGCTGAGGCACGCTTCTACGATAAAGCGCTGATTGATAAAGCCGAGCAGGAATTAAAGCGTCAATACATTGGTAAGGGTATGTACGCTGCTGAGGTGGTGGCTACGGTAACTCCTATAGAGCGCAATCAAGTCGCCATTTACTTCAATATTGATGAAGGACCCGTTGCCAAGATTCAAGAAATTAATTTCATCGGAAATAAAGAATTTAGCGAAAGCACGCTATTAGGCCAGATGCAACTCAAAACGGGCGGTTGGTTATCTTGGTATAGCAAAGACAACTTGTATTCCAAGCAAAAACTCACTGCTGATCTTGAGACGATTCGCTCTTACTATTTGAATGGTGGCTATCTTGAGTTCGTGATAGATTCCACTCAAGTCTCTATTACTCCCGATAAAAAAGGTATCTACCTCACCATTAGCATTCGTGAGGGTCAGAAGTTTACCGTTAAAAATGTTCGCCTTGCCGGTGAGTTGCTTGGTAAAGAAGCTGAGCTAATGCAGTTGATTACCCTAAAACCGGGTGACACTTTCTCCTCTGCAGAGTTGACCAAGAGTACTAAAGCCATTGCGGAGATCTTGGGTTCTTATGGATACGCATTTGCCACCATCAACCCCCAGCCGGATATTCGGCGTGAATTAAGTGAAGTAGATCTCACTTTAGTGGTTGATCCAGGTCGTCGGGTTTATGTTCGTCAGGTCGCCATTACTGGTAATGCTAAAACACGCGATATGGTGATTCGCCGCGAGATGCGCCAGTTTGAAAGTTCCTGGTTTGATAGCGATAAGATAGCTTTATCTAAGAAGCGTTTAGGCCGACTCGGTTACTTTACCGAAACTGATATTACGACTCAAGATGTGCCAGGGTCCCCTGACCAGGTCGATGTGAATGTGAAAGTAACGGAGAAACCAACTGGTGCGGTGACGATTGGTGCTGGCTTCTCCTCAACTGAGAAAGTGATTTTGTCTGCTGGTATTAATCAAGACAATGCTTTTGGTACAGGTACTGCGATTGGTCTGAATGCCTCGCTGGGCAAGATCAATCAAAACTTGACGCTTTCTCAGTACGACCCCTATTTTACTGAGGATGGCATCAGTCGATATAGTGATTTGTACTACCGTTCATCCAAGCCTTTGTATTATGTTGGAGATCCCGATTATCAGATCAGATCGGTCGGCTCAAACCTAAAATTTGGCGTTCCTTACACTGAGGTTGATAGGGTTTTCTTTGGGACGGGCATCGAAGCTTTCCAGATAAGCACGACCTCCAATACCCCCCAACCATACCTGACCTATGCTCAAAGTTATGGAATCGCAGCTCCTGGCTATCCCGCAACCTTAACAACATACAACGTACCGTTGACGGTGGGCTGGGCGCGTGATGGTCGTGATAGCACCTTAATTCCATCCGATGGGTCTTTGCAACAACTTTCTGCAGAGGTGGGGACGCCAGTTGGTAATATGACTTTCTACCGCGTTTACGGCCAATATCAAAAGTACCACTCATTCTCTAAAGGCAATATTTTGTCCTTTAATGGTGAGGTGGGTTATGGTGAGGCCTATGGTAACAATCCATTCCCAATTACTAAAAACTACTATGTAGGTGGTATTGGCTCTGTTCGTGGCTATGCCCCAGGATCCCTTGGGCCGCAGTATTTTAATACCCTTACAGGGCTTAATCAGCCCACTGGTGGTCAGTCTAAGATTGTGACTAACGTCGAATATACCTTCCCAGTCCCTGGGTCTGGTGTCGATAAAACCTTGCGACTCTTCACCTTCGTGGATGGTGGTAATGCATTTGGCACCAATATCAACCTAGTTTTGCGCTATTCCTATGGCTTGGGTTTATCATGGATATCACCACTGGGACCGCTAAAATTCAGTTATGGTATTCCGATCAAGTCTCAACCAACGGATAATATCCAGCGTTTGCAGTTCCAGGTAGGTACGGCGTTTTAATTGTTTAAGGAAAGTTTTATGAAGCTTTGTTTCTCTTCTAAATGGGTTCAATTGTGCTTAATTGCTTGTGCATCAGTCGCCGCAACACCGCAAGTGTTTGCTCAAGACGCTGGTACACGCGTTGCCGTTGTGAATTCTGAAAAAGTCTTTAACGAATCTAACTTAGCAAAAGCGATGCAAACGCGTTTGCAAAATGAGTTCACAAAGCGCCAAAATGAATTGCGTGATAGCGCTCAAAAGATTAAATCTGCAGCCGAAAAGTTAGATCGCGATGCAGCAGTCATGAATGAGGCTGAGCGTGTACGTCGTCAACGTGAGTTGGCTGACCAAGATCGCGAATTGCAACGTAAACAACGCGAATTCACAGAAGATTTGAATCAGCGCACATTTGAAGAGCGTGCCAAGATTGCTGAAAAAGCAAATGCCGTTTTGAAGCAAATTGCTGAGCAAAGAAAAATTGATGTCATTGTTCAAGAAGCAGCTTATGTTAGCCCAAAGGCTGATGTAACCGATGATGTCATCAAGGCTTTGAATAGTCTCAAATAAGTTTTATGCCGACCGCCATCGAGCTGGCCGAACAGTTTCAAGTAAGCTTGGTGGGGGTTGGCTCCCATGCCTTTCATGGCCTCGCTCCTTTAGAGCGAGCGCAGACGAGTCAAATCTCCTTTCTCTCAAATCCACTATATCGCCAGCAGGCTAACGATAGTAGTGCTGGCGCACTCATTGTTAGCAAAGCTGACCTTGAATTCTTGCAGGCTAATCCGAGTATTTATTCTGCGCAGCGGGTTTACTTCGTCTCTAAAAATCCTTATGCGACTTTTGCGAGGATGGCGCAGCACTTTGCTAAGGCAAGCGCTCCAATTTATGCGCCTGGAATACATCCTAGCGCAGTCATAGATTCAACTGCAACGATTCCCGCTTCTTGCCATATTGGAGCTTTTGTACAAATAGGGGCTGGTGTTAAATTGGGTGAGCGTGTTGTTATCTTGGGCAATACTTCCGTTGCAAGAGATAGCATCATCGGCGAAGATACTTTGCTGTACCCATCGATCTCTATTTATTACGGCACTGAAATCGGTAAGCGCTGCATCATTCATAGTGGAGTAATCATTGGTGCGGATGGTTTTGGTTTCGCCCCCGACTTTTCTGCGACTGGTGGTGAATGGGTCAAGATTCCGCAAACCGGTAGAGTGGTCATTGGTGATGATGTGGAGGTTGGAGCATCGACAACGATTGATCGTGGGGCACTGAGTGACACACTAGTAGGCTCGGGAACCAAGATTGATAACCAGGTCCAAATTGCGCATAACGTCGTCATTGGCCAATGTTGTGTTGTTGCTGGTTGTGCTGCTATCTCCGGTAGCACCAAAATTGGAAATTTCTGCATTATTGGTGGGGCAGCAAATTTTGCTGGCCATCTCACCATTGCTGATAGGACGACAGTTTCAGGGAATACCTCGATTATTCGCTCCATTACAGAGCCAGGACAGCACTTTACGGGCGTTTACCCATCAATGTTGCATAGCGCTTGGGAGAAAAACGCAGCCATCCTGCGTGGCCTAGATAAAATACGTCAACGTTTGCGTTTACTGGATAAAAATAAAAATACAGAGTCATAGACTTCTTTGCTGGAAATTCATCAATTTAATTTTTTTATGTGGGCTATCAAATGAGTAATGCTGCTGCAATCGATATCAACAAGATCATGAAGCTCTTGCCGCATCGCTATCCATTTTTAATGGTAGATCGCGTGCTGGAATTTACTCCTCGGCAAAGCATTACGGCCATTAAGAATGTCACTATTAATGAGCCATTTTTTCAGGGGCACTTTCCGGATTTCCCGGTGATGCCCGGCGTTTTAATTATTGAAGCTCTTGCACAAACAGCCGCATTGCTCACTTTTACTGAAGAGAAAAAGGATGATGCTGTTTACTATTTTGCTGGGATTGATGCCGCTCGCTTTAAAAGACCCGTTGTTCCTGGGGATCAATTGTTGATGGTGGCTACGTATCAACGTGAAAAAGCGGGTATCTATAAGTTTCATGTGAAAGCAACAGTAGATGGAGAGTTGGCCGCCGAGGCTGACATTACCTGTGCTGTACGTACGAAAGGTGCGTAATGACTTTGATTCATGGATCCGCTGTAGTAGATAGCAAGGCAGAACTTGCTAGTGATGTTCTTATTGGCCCATTCTCAGTGATTGGTCCAAACGTCAAAATAGGAGCCGGTACTAAGATAGGTTCTCATACCGTGATTGAGGGTTACACCACAATTGGTAAGGAGAATACTTTTGCCCATTTCACCTCGATTGGTGGCCCTCCCCAAGATATGAAATACCGAGGTGAGCCTACACAGTTAATCATTGGCGATCGTAATACTGTACGTGAGTTCACAACTATCCACACGGGTACCACACAAGATGTGGGTATTACTCGTGTTGGTAGCGATAACTGGATCATGGCTTATGTACATATTGCTCATGACTGTCAAATTGGAAGTAATACTGTCTTTGCAAGTAATGCGCAGATTGCTGGTCATGTTCAAGTGGACGACTGGGCCATTATGGGAGGTATGACTGGCGTACATCAGTTTGTGCGAGTTGGCCAACACGCCATGCTCGGTGGTGCTTCTGCGCTCGTGCAAGACGTTCCTCCATTTGTCATCGCTGCCGGCGATAAGGCATCTCCCCATGGGATTAATATTGAGGGTCTAAAGCGTCGCGGCTTCTCAAGTGAAACCATTGCCGCCTTGCGTCAAGCTTACAAATTGCTCTACAAGGATGGGTTGAGTTTTGAAGATGCAAAGGTAGAAATTCAGAAGATGGTAGTAGCCCATGCTGCTGATTCGGCTACCGCAGAAAAGCTCAAACTGTTCCACGACTTTATCGCCGCATCAACGCGCGGCATTATTCGATAGCAATAGGTCAGCTTTGCCTAAATTAGCCTGCGTAGCTGGCGAACCTTCTGGCGACTTGCTGGCTGCCCACGTATTAAGAGCCTTAAATCAAATTCCAGACATGTCTGGTATGGAGGTTTATGGCATTGGTGGCCCTCGTATGCAAGCTGAGGGGATGCGTTCCGATTGGCCAATGGAAACCTTAAGTGTTCGTGGTTATGTTGAAGCCATCAGGCAATTGCCAGCAATTCTTAAGCTACGTCGTGAGCTCATCGCCAATCTACTTAATGAAGGACGCCCAGATGTTTATCTAGGCATCGATGCGCCTGACTTTAATCTGGGGGTTGAACTCCAACTTCGTAAGGCGGGCATTCCAACCCTGCACTTTGTCTCGCCTTCAATTTGGGCATGGCGAGGCGGGCGTATTAAGAAAATTGCGCAGGCCGTTGAGCGTATGCTTTGCATCTTTCCGTTCGAAACGGAAATTTATGAACGAGCTGGTATATCAGCAACGTATGTTGGCCATCCATTGGCAAATGACATTCCGCCAGAACCAAATACAGCTCTTGCTAGAGAACATATTGCTGAGATTCTGAAGATCGCTCCAGTTGACTTGAGTGGGAAGGTGATTGCAGTTTTACCTGGCAGTCGTGGTTCAGAGATTGAGCAGATCGCCCCAATCTTTTTTGAGACCATGAAACTATTGGCTGATCGATTACGTGGAGAAAAGCTACATTTTTTAATCCCGGTTGCTACGCCTCGTTTGCGTAAGCCGCTTGAAAATCTGTTGTTGCAAGTTAATGAAACTAAGCCTGATATCCAGATTCATTTAATCGATGGTGAGGCCGATGCTGTTTTGGAAGCCGCTGACGTAGTTTTGATTGCCAGTGGAACCGCTACTTTGCAAGCTGCCCTTTGGAAAAAACCCATGGTGATCTCTTATAAAGTGCCTTGGTTAACGGCGCAAATTATGAAGCGCCAAGCCTATCTACCTTATATTGGCTTACCTAATATTTTGTGCGGGGAGTTTGTAGTTCCTGAGCTTTTGCAGGGTGATGCTACCCCTGAAAAACTAGCAAATGCAGTTTTGGATTGGCTCAATAATCCCGCTAAGGTGAGTCAACTTAAAGTGCGTTTTGCGCAAATGCACGAAATCTTACATCGCCCAACTGGCCTATTGGTGGCACAGGCTGTGGCCCAAACCATATACGATCATCAACATCGTAAAAACGCATGAGTAGCATCTGGATTTGTGGTGTAGATGAAGCGGGTCGAGGGCCCTTGGTTGGTTCAGTAGTTGCTGGTGCAGTAGTGCTCGATCCAAATAATCCTATCGTAGGACTAAAGGACTCCAAGATACTCACACCCGCAAAAAGAGAATATTTATTTGAACAAATTATGCTCAAGGCAAAAGCTTGGGGTATTGGCGAGGCCAGTCCAGAAGAGATAGACCAAATTAATATTCTGCAGGCAACGATGTTAGCGATGCAACGTGCGGTTGAGGATTTAAGCAATAGGTTAGGCGCATGGCCTGATAAGGCTTTGATTGACGGTAATCGCTGCCCTGAATTGCCGATACCTGCAGAGGCGATTGTGAAGGGCGATGCCAAAGAGCCGGCGATTTCGGCGGCATCCATTTTGGCGAAAGTCACGCGTGATCGGCAGATGGCAATCTTGCATGAGCGTTTTCCGCAATATGGTTTTGCTCAGCACATGGGTTATCCAACTGCCGCGCATTTTGCAGCACTAAAAGAATTTGGTATTTGTGAAGAGCATCGCCGTAGTTTTTCTCCAGTGCGAAATGTTCTTGAGAAGATGGGCGGATAAATGAAAATAGAAATCATTACCTCTAAGGAAAACCCCCTGATTAAAGAGCTGCGGCTTTTGCGGTCCACAGGCTCGAAGGGTCAGAAGGCTCGTATTGCTAGTGGTCAGGCGTTGTTAGAGGGAATTCATTTAGTGCAAACCTGGGTTGGTGATCCAATGCTAACGGCTTTGCTCACCTCTGAGGTAGGTTTTCGAAATCCTGAGATCGCTGAGGCTATTTACTCACATGTAGAAGTCTGTCCAGACACGCGCATCTATCAATTGGATGCCGCTCTATGGGATTTGTTGAGTGATTTGGCCAATGCACCTCATATCGCAGGCTTATTACATCTTCCGAAGTCTTGTGTGACTCCACCTCAATCCATCTCCACCTTGGCTGGTGATGTGTTGATTCTCGATCGTATTCAAGATGCCGGTAATGTGGGCTCGATTTTGCGTACCGCTGCTGCTGCAGGTTTTACCCAAGTGATCGCAGTATCTGGTTGTGCGCATCTATGGTCAAGTAAGGTGGTGCGCGCTGGCATGGGCGCCCATCGACTACTTGATCTTTATGAGGGATGGTCAACACAACAAGTCTTAAGCGCTGTTACAGCGCCGTTGATGGCTGCTACTGCAGATGGTTCTAAGGATATCTTCAGCCTGACAAAAGAATTAATGCATCCAGTTGCCTGGTTGATGGGAAGTGAGGGTCAGGGCGTATCTGTTGAGTTCTTGGCGCAAGCTAAAGGGGTGTCGATCCCTATTGATCCGCGCGTTGAGTCTCTGAATGTTTCAACTGCAGCTGCTATTTGCCTATTTGAGACTGTGCGCGCAAGGCGCGCTTAGGTCACGTAGCTTATCCCAGAACTGTTTTATCGGATTTGATTGCCTGCAAGACTGTAGTAGCAATTTCTTCGATGGATTTGCTGGTCGTGACAACCCATGGAATGGATTCTTTCTTCATCATCGAAGTGGCTTCATTGATTTCGTAGCGGCAATTTTCAAGCTTGGCGTAGTTACTTCCAGGGCGCCGCTCATTACGAATTTGCGACAATCTTTCCGCCTCAATCATCAGACCAAAAATTTTAGTGCGATAGGGAACGAGATCTTTGGGAAGATGGCCTCGCTCAAAGTCTTCGGGGATGAGGGGATAGTTCGCCGCCTTTAGTCCGTATTGCATAGCCAAGTAAAGACTCGTGGGCGTTTTACCCACCCTAGAAATCCCTACTAGGATGACATCCGCATCTGCCAGGTTTTTATTGGACTGACCGTCATCATGGGCTAGAGAATAGTTAATTGCCTCAATCCGGTCTCTGTAGGCGTCAGTATCAGCATTGTGGTGTAACCGGTTCATGGCATGGGTAGATTTGATGCCCAGAGCATTTTCAAGGGGCGCCACAAAGGTCTGAAACATATCCAAAATCAACCCGTTTGCTTTGCCTACGATGGCATTGAGTTCGGGATTCACCAAAGTGGTGAAAACAATCGGCGGGACTCCATATTTAGAGGCTGCTTGATTGATATCGCTGACGGCATCGTGGGCTTTATCAGCGTTATCCACAAAAGGGACGCGAATGTGCTTAAAAGTCACCTCAAATTGGGCCAAAATTGACTGACTAAAGTTCTCGGCAGTAATGCCGGTACCATCGGAAACAATGAAAACAATACGGGTTTGGGTAGTCATGGGAATGGCCTAAAAGTCGAGGTCAGCACTACAATAGAAAGTTAATGAAGTATGCCCCATTTTGAGCGGCTGCTAGACCAGTTTCCTTATCTTTAGAGAGTATTTTATGTCCAACCAACAGCAACAAAATAGTAGTGTGGCAAATGCCTACGTTTTGCCTTTTGAGCAGCTTCGGATGACGGACGTTGAGTCCGTTGGCGGTAAGAATGCCTCCCTTGGTGAAATGATTTCTCAGTTAGCATCTACAGGCGTTCGTGTTCCAACCGGGTTTGCAACCACGGCGTTGGCTTTCCGTGACTTCTTGGAGCATAACAACCTTACAGAGCGCATTCAGAAGCGTCTAGAAAATCTGAATATCGATGATGTTCGCGCTCTTGCTGAAGCGGGTGCTGAGATTCGCCATTGGATTGAGACTGCGCCATTTCAAGCACGTTTGGATGAAGAAATCCGGACAGCATTTAAGACCTTGGACAATTCTGGAAAAGGCTCTTTTGCAGTGCGCTCATCTGCTACTGCCGAAGATTTGCCGGATGCTTCTTTTGCTGGTCAGCAAGAGACCTTCCTCAACGTTGAGGGCATTGATAATATTCTGAATAAGATTCGCGAAGTATTCGCGTCGCTATATAACGACCGCGCCATTTCTTATCGGGTTCATAAAGGCTTTGCGCACGCTGAAGTAGCCTTATCTGCTGGTATTCAGCGTATGGTGCGCTCAGATTTGGGTGCAGCAGGCGTGATGTTTACATTAGACACAGAGTCTGGCTTTGAAGATGTGGTCTTTATTACCTCAAGCTATGGCTTGGGCGAGACTGTTGTCCAAGGCGCAGTGAACCCAGATGAGTTCTATGTTTTCAAGACTACCTTGGCGCAAGACAAAAAAGCGATTATCCGTCGCTCTTTAGGCTCTAAATTAATTCAGATGCAATTTGCTCCAGCAGGTTCTGCTGAGAAGGTGCAAACAGTTGATGTCACCCCAGAAAAACGCAATCGCTTTTCTTTGGAAGATGCTGATATTACTGAGTTGGCTAAATACGCAGTCATTATCGAAAAACACTATGGTCGTCCAATGGATATTGAGTGGGGTAAAGATGGTCAAGACGGCCGCATTTACATTCTGCAAGCTCGTCCAGAGACAGTAAAGAGTCAAGCTACAGGCCAAGTAGAGATGCGCTACAAGCTGAAGGGCAGCTCTAAGGTACTAGCTAAAGGTCGCGCCATTGGTCAAAAAATTGGCGCAGGTTCAGTTCGTATTATTCGGGACCCAAGCGAAATGGATCGCGTTCAGCCCGGCGATGTATTGGTTGCTGATATGACGGATCCAAATTGGGAGCCGGTAATGAAGCGTGCCGCTGCGATTATTACCAATCGTGGCGGTCGTACCTGTCATGCTGCGATTATTGCTCGTGAGCTTGGCGTTCCTGCAGTGGTGGGTTGTGGCGATGCTACTGAGCATTTGCAAGACGGCATGATGGTGACTGTTTCTTGCGCAGAGGGTGATGAAGGTCATATTTATGATGGCTTGATTGAAACCGAAGTCACTGAAATTTCTCGAGGTGTGTTGCCTGATATTCCCGTCAAAATCACTATGAATATAGGGAACCCACAGTTGGCATTTGACTTCTGTCAGATCCCGAATGCAGGGGTTGGTTTGGCTCGTCTCGAGTTCATCATCAATAACTATATCGGTGTACATCCACGCGCCGTATTGGAGTACCCAAATATTGATCCCGATCTCAAGCGTGCAGTTGAGAGTGTTGCTCGTGGTTATGCAAGTCCACGTCAGTTCTACGAAGATAAATTGGTTGAGGGTGTGGCAACGATTGCCGCTGCCTTTTATCCAAAGCCAGTGATTGTGCGTTTGTCTGACTTTAAGTCAAACGAGTACAAGAAACTCATTGGTGGATCACGCTATGAACCTGATGAAGAAAATCCAATGTTGGGCTTCCGTGGTGCATCGCGATATGTTTCTGCAGACTTTGGCGAGGCTTTCGCTATGGAATGTGCTGCTATGAAGCGTGTTCGTGAGGACATGGGTCTTGATAACGTAGAGATCATGGTTCCGTTCGTACGCACGATCAAGCAAGCTGAGCGCGTCATCGACATGATGGAGAAGCTTGGCCTCAAGCGTGGTGTGGATGGCCTACGCCTCATCATGATGTGCGAGATTCCGTCGAATGCGATTTTGGCTGATCAATTCCTCGAGCACTTTGATGGTTTCTCAATTGGTTCTAACGATATGACTCAGTTAACCCTAGGGCTTGATCGTGATTCTGGAATGGAATTGTTAGCGATCGACTTTGACGAACGTGATCCCGCAGTGGAATTCATGATTGCTCGTTCAATCGAAGCGTGCCTTAAGCAAAATAAATACGTTGGTATTTGCGGTCAAGGCCCTTCAGATCATCCAGATTTTGCTCGTTGGTTGGTTGATAAAGGGATCACTTCAATCTCATTGAATCCAGATAGCGTTATTGCAACTTGGGAAATGTTGGGCAAGAAGCAAGAGGTATAAGCAGGCTTGACCAGTCAGTTGAAAAAGTAAAAAGGCCCAGTGTTTGCTGTGCCTTTTTCTTATTGAATATAGAGGTGCGATTTATTTAGACTTCTTCCTTGTATCCAGCTTTTCGACTAGCTTGCTAGATTTGGTAACTAGATGAGGTTTGACTTTACTCGCAATGATCTTTGGTGGCTGATGGTTAATCGGAACGGCACCCATCTTTTTGGCTGGCGCAGAGATGGCACTGGCTTTATGAGCACCACTCCAACTTGGCTCCGCAATAGAGTTAAAGGCCTCTCGAAGTTTCTCGCCCCAGTGTTGATGAATCATTTGGAAGTAGGGGTTAGATTCATCTATGGTAACCAACTTGGTTGGTTTTAAAGAATTCTTCTCGTACACCAGTAGGTCCAATGGAAGACCAACAGAAATATTACTGTTGAGCGTTGAGTCCATTGAAATCAAGGCACATTTGGTTGCTAAGTTGAGCGGGGTGGAATGATTTAATACGCGGTCCAGAATCGGCTTGCCATATTTAGACTCCCCGATTTGAAAATAACATGTCTCTGGAGTTGCCTCAATAAAGTTACCAGCAGAATAGATATTAAAAAGGCGTGGGCGCTCACCCTTGATTTGACCGCCAAATATCAGATTGCAGTTAAAATCAATGCCGGCTTTTTCAAGTGCCTTATGTTCGCGCTCATAAACTTGTTTGACTGCATCACCGACTACTACGGCAGCATCATGAGAGTTATTCACGGTCCACAGGTTTTCTCCATTGAGTAACTGACCTTGGAGTAGGATTTCTTTAACGGCTTGAGTGATCGCTAGATTCCCAGCGCTCATGAGGGTAAAAAATCGATCATTATTCTTTTGAAACAATGTCATTTTTCTAAAAGTGCCGATTTGATCAACACCAGCATTCGTACGGGAGTCAGATAAAAAAACTAGGCCATCTTTTAGGCAGAGCCCAACGCAATAGGTCATTCCAAAATCCCTTTAATTAATTTCTTGGAATTATCTCTTAACTTAAGCGTAGTTAAGTTAATTGCTGGATAGAGATGCTAGCGCTAAGTTCTTCACCGCCGCCTCCAGAGCGAACCCCTTTGACTGGGGCTGCAGAGTAGTAATCTCGACCAATTGCTAGGCGAATATGGCGAGAATCTACCAAACAGGCGTGTGTGATATCAATACTGCTCCATAAACCTTTGCCAATATCGCTGCAAAAATCGATCCATGCATGGCTTGCAAGGTTAGGAGATTCTTCTGCAAAGAAATAGCCGCTGACATAGCGCGCTGGAATTCCGGAGGCACGGCAGAGTCCGAGCATGACGTGCGCATGATCTTGGCAAACACCGGATTTCATGGCAAAGGATTGGGCTGCCGTGGTTGCGAAATTCGTTTGTCCGGGGACATAAGTAATCGTCTCTTGAACTGCCTCAGCTAGCTTGAGTACTGCATCAATAGAATGCTTTTTAGGCAGTTTTTTCTCAAAGTAAGAAAACATTTCTTCAGAAGGTTCGGTGAGATTAGTTTGTTGAAGCAGATAGTAAGGAGAGACAGCTTTTGTGTCATCGATATATTCAAATGCACCCTGAGTTCTAACTTCCCCTTCAGCCTCAATCATCATCGAGGTATAGGGGCTCTCTTGAACAAAGACGCTACAGGTGTTGCCAAAGGCATCATGTGAGACGGTAGATTTAATGGGGGTACTAATTTTCCATTTTTCAATCTGCTGACCCGCCACTTGAGGAGGGGTTAAGCGTAACTCTTGGATCGAATAGTGAACTGGGGTTTCATAGCGGTATTCGGTGCGATGACGGATCTTTAGATGCATATACTCTTTGTTGGTACTCAGGCTACTGCCAATGGAATGAGATAGGCATTACTGAACTCATCTGCGATGTGGTTAATTCGCTCTAAAAACTCTTCAATGAACTCTTCTAAACCTTGAGAAAAGACTTCATCAATATCTGAGTAATCTAGACTTGCTTTGAGTTTTCCAAGTAAGCGCTCAATTTCTTTTGATTGCTGATTTTTCATTTCTGATATGAGCGGGATCAACTCATTCACGCAGCAAACTAATGAACGTGGCATTTGCTTATTGAAGATTAGTAATTGTGCAACTTGCTTTGGTGTGACCTGATCTGAATAAATTTGACGGTAGATTTCAAAAGCGGACACGGAGCGAAGCAGCGCAGCCCAGTGATAGAAGTCAAAGAAATCAACACCCGCTTCATCATCAGTTTTATTTTCAGCGCGTAGCGCCTTGAGTGATGCTTGATCTTCGTATTTTGTTTCCAAGATGCGGGCAGTATTATCAGCACGTTCTAAGAGAGTGCCAACACTCATAAAGTAGAAGGCTTCGTTCTTTAGCATGGTGCCATACATCACACCTCTAAATAGGTGGCAGCGATGCTTGACCCATTCTAGTAAGCGACTTGGGTCAGCCTGATTTCTGGCTTCCAAAATGCGTTGCAACTCCAGCCAAGTGGTATTTTGTGTTTCCCAAACTTCAGAAGTGATCTTACCTCGAATGACGCGAGCATTCTCACGTGCCGCAAAGAGACAGGACACGATGCTAGAGGGATTGCTAGTTTCATAGATCATGAAATCCAAGACATTCTCTCGATTAACGACATCGTATTGACTCATGAAGGCTTCTTCTAGTTTGGAGATAGTAAGAAGCTTTCTCCAACTTTGTTCTAAAAATTCTTCTGGCTGCGGTAGCAGGGATGTCTGATGATTCACATCGAGCATGCGAGCGGTATTCTCTGCGCGTTCGGTGTAACGAGCCATCCAATACAAACAATCAGCGGTACGACTAAGCATTTTTTCTCTCCGCCTTATTCTTCTAGAACCCAGGTATCTTTAGTGCCGCCACCTTGCGAGGAATTCACAACTAAAGAGCCTTCTTTGAGGGCTACGCGAGTTAATCCGCCTGGAACCATCTTGATAGTTTTTCCAGATAATACAAATGGCCTTAAATCGATGTGTCTTGGAGCAATGCCTGATTCCACAAAGGTAGGGCAGGTGGAGAGTGCTAGCGTAGGCTGAGCAATATATTTACCAGGATTGGCAATCAAATGACCACGGAACTCTTCAATCTCAGCTTTTGTAGAGGCTGGGCCAACCAACATGCCATAGCCACCAGCACCATGGGTGAGTTTAACGACCAACTTTTCGAGGTTAGCAAGTGTGTACGCAAGGTCATCTGGTTTGCGACATTGGAAAGTGGGAACATTATTGAGAATGGGTTTCTCACCAAGGTAAAACTCGATCATCTCAGGGACATAAGGGTAGATCGATTTGTCATCGGCAATGCCTGTGCCAATCGCATTCGCTAGGGTCACATTGCCAGCGCGATGCGCAGAGAGAAGTCCGGCAACACCAAGAGTAGAGTCTGAGCGGAATGCGAGTGGATCTAGGAAGTCATCATCGACGCGGCGATAAATGACGTCAACACGTTCCGGTCCTTGAGTTGTGCGCATAAAGACTTGTTCATTCTTTACAAACAAGTCTTTGCCTTCAACCAGCTCAACGCCCATTTGTTGTGCTAGGTAGCTGTGCTCAAAATAAGCTGAGTTGTACATGCCTGGCGTGAGCACCACGACATTTGGTTTTTTGACGTCATCTGGCTTCACTGACTTCAGGCACTCTAGTAATAAGTCAGGATAGTGCTCAACAGGTGCGACACGGTATTTCTGAAACAGATCAGGGAAGAGACGCATCATCATCTTGCGGTCTTCAACCATATAAGAGACGCCAGAAGGAACGCGCAGGTTATCTTCAAGGACGTAGAACTCGCCTTCACCGGCGCGAACAATATCGATCCCTGCAATTTGTGCGTAAATATCACGTGGCACACTGACATTGCGCATCTCTGGACGATATTGCGCATTGTTAAAGATTTGTTCAGATGGAACAATACCCGCCTTAATGATGTCTTCGTCGTGATAGACGTCATAGATGAAGCGATTGAGTGCTTTTACGCGTTGACGTAAGCCAGCCTCCAATCGCTCCCACTCTTTGGCTGCAAAAATTCTAGGAACTTGGTCAAACGGAATAGTTCTCTCGGATCCCAGATCATCTCCATAGACGGCAAAGGTGATGCCAACCCTACGAAATATTAGGTCAGCTTCAGCTCGCTTGAGACCCATTAGGGTGTCGCTTTGCTGTTTTAGCCAGTTATGGAAAACTTGGTAGTGGGGTCGCGCTTTGCCAGTGGCATCGAGCATTTCATCAAAAGGCGATTTCATAGTTACAAACTAATGCCTTTGGATTAATTAATTTTTATAGTTTGAAGCAGCTTGGTGCCGATATGCACTTTTATAGTGCATAAATGTTCGGATTTGACCCTATTTGCCTTAGGGGTAGTCTACACCGCTTTTTAAGCGTTGAGGTCGCCCCTCGCAATGCGACCTTTTTGTACTTCCCATTCACGCTCTTTGGTGGCCGCCCGCTTGTCATGTTGTTTCTTACCGCGCGCCAAGCCAATCTCACATTTGATATTGCCTTTGGAGAAATGCAGGTTTAGGGGGACTAGGGTGTAGCCCTTTTGCTCTACTTTACCGATGAGTTTGCGTATTTCAATGGCGTTGAGCAGTAGTTTACGGGTGCGAGTGCTATCTGGAACGACATGGGTGGAGGCTGAGAGCAGTGGGGTAATATGACAACCGATTAAAAACAGCTCCGCCTTGCGAATGACAACATACGCTTCCTTGACGTGCACGCGGCCTGCCCGAATGGCTTTGACTTCCCAGCCTTCTAGAACCAGCCCTGCCTCGAAGCGTTCCTCGACAAAATAATCGAAGAAG
>CAIMOW010000026.1 GCA_903843235.1 uncultured beta proteobacterium
CAAGGAAAGTGGCGAGCCACATCCACGCACTGTTGAGTTACTGGAAGAAATTGCCAAGCGTGTTGAAAAAGACGGTATCGAGGCGTGGCAAAAATTAGAAGTTGCAGAACTGCTCGGTGCCGAAGCAGGTCAATATGAAAAGAATCGCGACACCTTAGACGTTTGGTTCGACTCTGGCACCACTCATTGGCATGTCATTCGCGGTTCGCATCGCAATGAGCTCTTGACTGCTGAAGCAAAAACCCCAAACGGTCGCTTTGCAGATCTATACTTGGAAGGTTCTGACCAGCATCGCGGCTGGTTCCATTCTTCCCTATTAACTGGTGCCATGCTCGATGGCAAGCCACCTTATAAAGCGCTCTTAACGCACGGCTTTACTGTTGATGGTCAAGGCCGCAAGATGAGTAAGTCTGTGGGTAATGTGATTGCTCCACAACAAGTTGCCGATAAACTAGGCGCGGAGATTATTCGCCTATGGGTTGCCTCGACCGACTACTCCGGCGAGATGACCATCTCTGATGAGATTCTCAAACGGGTTACTGAAAGTTATCGCCGTATTCGTAATACCTTGCGCTTCTTGTTGGCCAACCTTTCTGACTTTAATCCAAGCAAGCATGCAATGCCTGCGGATCAGTGGCTAGAAATCGATCGCTATGCGGTCGCCCTGGCAAATCAACTGCAAAGCGATGTACTGGCCCATTACAAGGCTTATGAGTTCCACCCAGCAGTGTCACGCATGCTGAGCTTCTGCTCTGAAGATTTGGGTGGCTTTTATTTAGACATTCTGAAGGATCGTCTCTATACCTGTGCACCAGATTCAGCGGATCGTCGGGCGGCACAAAATGCGCTCTTCCATATCACTCGCAACCTTCTCAAGTGGTTGGCCCCCTTCCTCTCCTTCACGGCCGAAGAAGCATGGCAGTCCTTCCCGCATGGCGTAAATGATAAGGCCAAGGAATCCATCTTCATGGAAGAATTTGGCGCCTTCCCAGAAATTGCCGAGGCGGCTGAATTGCTTGCTAAGTGGAATCGCATCCGTGAGATTCGCTCTGAAGTCACTAAAGCCATTGAGATTGAGCGTGAGGCTGGCAATGTTGGCTCATCACTACAGGCTGAACTGACTATTAAAGTGGGTGATATTGACTTTGCAATCCTACATTCATTGGAAGATGACTTACGCTTTGTCACGATTACCTCTATTGCGAACATTGAGTTAAGTAGCGGTGGTTTAGAGGTTCTGGTTCGAGGCAGCCAATACAAAAAATGTGGTCGCTGCTGGCATCACACCAAAGATGTAGGTATTCATGCCGAGCATCCAGAGTTGTGCGGTCGTTGCATCAGCAATCTTTTCGCGAACGGTGAACACCGCTTGTTCGCATAAAGACTAAATTAGTAGACCTCTTTATGAATAAATCTCAGGACTTCCCTTTCTTTCGCTCTCTAGCGGTAGCCATTGTGGTGTTACTACTAGACCAGCTCAGCA
Organism: uncultured beta proteobacterium; assembly: GCA_903843235.1. Classification (GTDB taxonomy): domain Bacteria; phylum Pseudomonadota; class Gammaproteobacteria; order Burkholderiales; family Burkholderiaceae; genus Polynucleobacter. Next base: position 1,484 of record CAIMOW010000026.1, read on the forward strand.
AATGGTCAGCACTGAGCAATCTCAAGCTTGGTATTCCGGAAGAAGTTTTTCCCTTTATGAATTGGTTACTCCTATTAAATCCAGGGGCAGCGTTTTCTTTTCTGGCGCAAAGTTCTGGTTGGCAGCGTTGGTTCTTCACTATTCTCGGTTTAGCAGCTTCCCTCTATATTCTTTGGCTCCTTCGCAAAAATCAAACCGATAAGCTCCTTTCTTTTGCTCTGAGCTTTATTTTGGGTGGCGCACTCGGAAATGTCTTAGACCGCATTATGTTTGGAGCGGTAGTGGACTTTATCGATCTACATTACGGTAACTGGCATTGGCCAGCCTTCAATATTGCCGATAGCGCGATCTGTATAGGGGCTGCGCTCATCGTTTTAGGTGAATTGCGCAAGTCATTTGGCAAATCTCCTCAATCCCATTAAGCTGGCGCCATGCAATCACTTTTGAACAAAAAAATCGTTCTCGGCATCTCCGGTGGAATCGCGGCTTATAAGTCTGCAGAACTCGCACGGCTCTTAATCCAAGAAGGCGCATCCGTCCAAGTAGTCATGACCGAGGCAGCGCAACAGTTTGTGACACCAGTCACGATGCAAGCCCTTAGCGGTAATCCAGTTTTCACCAGCCAATGGGATAGCAGTGTTGCCAACAATATGGCGCACATCGAGTTATCAAGGTCTGCGGATGCGATTCTGATTGCTCCTGCAAGTGCAGATTTAATGGCAAAACTTTCTCTTGGCCTGGCTGATGACTTGTTGACCACGCTCTGCCTTGCAAGAGACTGCTCACTTCTTCTGGCGCCCGCCATGAATAAGCAGATGTGGGAACATGCAGCTACGCATAGAAGCGTGGCACGACTGACGCAAGATAGTGTTGCCTTGCTTGGCCCGGCTAGCGGCGCCCAAGCCTGCGGTGAGGTTGGTATGGGCAGAATGCTTGAGCCAGCAGAAATCACCGAGCAACTGATTGCCTTCTTTCAGAAGAAACCACTGGCCGGCAAAAAAGTATTGATTACTGCCGGACCTACTTTTGAAGCGATTGATCCTGTGCGTGGCATTACCAATCGAAGTTCCGGTAAGATGGGATTTGCTATTGCGAGAGCTGCCGTTGAGGCCGGCGCACAAGTGCATCTAGTTGCTGGCCCCTGCGATCTCGAAACGCCGTTAGAAGCAACCGGCAAGATTAGCCGCACCAATGTCATCAGTGCAAAAGAGATGCATGCAGCCACGATGAACTCTATTGACTGCGATGTTTTTTTCGCTGTTGCAGCTGTAGCTGACTGGGGTATTGCCAAGCCCTCTAAAGAAAAAATCAAGCGCCAAGGCAAACAATCTCCGAATCTTGAATTTATTGCCAACCCAGACATTCTGCTGGATATGGCAAAGATCGTTAGGACCAAGGCTGGTAAGCCGCACCCATACTGCGTAGGTTTTGCAGCCGAATCCACCGACCTCGCAAACCACGCTAATGAAAAACGCAAACGCAAGGGCATCCCAATGGTGGTTGGCAATATTGGCCCCGATACCTTTGGCAGCGATCTGAATCAGTTGCTCATCATCGATGAAAGCGGTAGCAAGAAAATGGCTAAAGCTGAAAAACTCCAACTTGCCCGTCAACTCATTCAGCTAGTCGCAAAGAAAATTTAAGTCTAATTCGTTTCTTTTATTTACATTCCCCGTTTTAGGAAATCTCATGCAATCCCTTCAAGTCAAAATTCTCGATGAACGTATGCGTGATCAGTTGCCCGCTTATGGAACGCCTGGTAGCGCTGGCTTAGATCTGCGTGCCTGCATTGATGAAACCATTGAGATTGCTCCTGGGCAAACCGTGCTGGTACCCACCGGCCTGGCAATCTTTGTAGAAGATCCACGCTACGCGGCCTTTATTTTGCCTCGCTCGGGCCTGGGTCATAAGCATGGCATCGTCCTTGGCAACTTAGTGGGTTTGATTGATTCAGATTACCAAGGTCAACTGATGGTAAGCACTTGGAACCGTGGATCTACCCCCTTCAAACTAGAGCCAATGGAGCGCTTAGCGCAATTGGTGGTCATGCCGGTTCTACAAGTACAGCTCAAGGTTGTTCAAGAGTTTACCGAAAGCAGTCGTGGGGCTGGAGGCTTTGGAAGTACCGGTCGAGCCTAGTACACCATGTTTTACCAGCCACTTGGGCACGCTTGCGTCTGAGGATAGTACAAACCATTTTCAGGGCAGTAGGCTGCGGTTCTTTGAGTCATTGGATAGTAAGCAGGTCCTGAGTGGTAATAAGCATTTGCGACTACTGCGCCTGCTATAGCACCCACAGCATAGGGCGCCCAACTATGGTGGCGCTCTCCTTGCCAACCGCTGCCGTAAGCTCCATAGCCACCCCGCCAACCATGGGCACTTGCAGGTGCAATTGTTCCACATAAAGCGAATCCTACAAGAGCAGAAATAAAGATTTTTTTCATATTTACCTCCTAGGTATTTATTAGAATTCTTATCCCTTACCCATTTAACGCTTACTTAAATTTGCAAGTTGACAGTAGATATAAATAAAGCCACCCGAA
>CAIMOW010000027.1 GCA_903843235.1 uncultured beta proteobacterium
ATTCTTCTTAATGCTTGCAGAGGCGAGATGAACTGCAAAACCATTGGCATAACGCAAGTCCACAGCATCAACTCGGTTAGCCCATCTTTCTTGAACTTGTGGCCAGTACTTAAAGAGACGCGATACGCGTTCCTCTGTAAGTGTTTTATCGGAGCTCTCCTCATCCCGACCAAACTCCAATTTCATGCCATTGGATAACTTCACATGCCATGCATATCGATCTGACAGGGTTAAGCTCTTTACTTCGGTATCCCATGGCTTAAACCAGACATTGGCTTTTTCATAGAGACGCATCACTTCCTTGCCTGCATCCTCTGGCCCGTTGAAATCAACTAACTTAGTGTCGTCCGGGACATCCGCTACACGGCCACTAAAAATTTCTCCGTGGTTATTAATCAGTTTTTGGCTATCCGCACCATCCCAGGTAGCAAATGCTTTTTGCTCTTCAATACTGACTACTAAGCCATTGGGCCAAACTCGCCGAACATTGGCATGACGGACCCAAGGCAGTGACTCAAAACCACGCTTCACATCCTCTAATCTGACGCTAAAGAAGTTGCCTTGAACTGTTTCTAGAACCTGCTGCTTCACAGTGGGCTTATTAATATGTTTTAAGGTTTGGCCTACAACAGGTTCGATCACCACTTGACGCAAAGTAAATACAGGTCGCTGGCTTAACCAAACCAAAATACCGACGAGCATCATGATGGCAAAGCAACGCATCAAAAATCGACTTACTTTCTGCATGCGGTCCGAATGGTTCCATAGGGGCGCCATGATGAAGGCGCATGTTTCACCAAACCAGTTCAAGATAGCGCTGATGGTATTCATGCTATGCGCCTGCCTGTTTTACAAGCGTTTGACTCAGTAGCCAAAGCACCAAATCTGCATATTCAATACCAGCTGCCTTTGCCGCCATCGGCACTAATGAATGCGAGGTCATGCCTGGAGAGGTATTCATTTCAAGGAGATAGGGCTTACCCGTTTTCTCATCCAACATTACATCAGCGCGACCCCAAGTGCTGCAACCCAGTGCACGATAAGCCGCTAATGCCAAATTCTGAACAGCTGCATTCACTTCATCAGCTAAGCCAGTTGGACATAAATACTGCGTCTCATCTGAGAAGTACTTGTTATGGAAATCGTAATTTGCTTGAGGTGGAATGATTTTGATAACCGGCAATGCTTCAGCATTTACGCCCTCGCCAACTAACGGGCAGGTCAACTCATCACCAATAATGCAAATCTCAGCAATAACCTTTTTGTCCAGTCCGGCTGCAAGTTGATAGGCAGCAGGTAATTCGTCTACCGATTTCACCTTTGTTAAACCAAGTGAAGATCCTTCATTGGCAGGTTTCACGATGAGCGGCAAGCCCAAATGCTTGACTACTGCCTTCCAATCGCTATTCGCTGTAAGTTCTTCAAAATCAGGTGTAGATAAGCCATTGCTTAACCAAATTTGCTTCGTTGCAATTTTATCTATCGACAAAGCGGAAGCTAATACGCCACTACCGGTATAAGGTAGGTTTAATAATTCCAATAGACCTTGAATCGTGCCGTCTTCACCGTAGCGACCATGCAATGAAATAAAGACTCGATCAAATTTTTCTTTAGGTAGTTCAGTTGGGCAACGCAGGCCTGGGTCAAATGCGTGTGCGTCGACTCCTTTTTTAAGCAGGGCTTCCAATACACCACTACCAGACATCAAGGAAATCTGGCGCTCACCCGAGCGCCCGCCAAATAAAACACCCACTCGACCGAGCGCTTGAATATCTAGCTCAGCTAGATCTGCCTTCACGCGCTCACCCCACGAAGTTATTAGCTTAGGCATTTTTTACCTCAGCTAGGGTGTGCGATAGAGCTGATATAGAACCTGCCCCCATCGTGATGAGTACATCACCATCTTCTAGAATGGCACTGAGTTTTTCAGGCATCTCAGCAACACTGCTTGCAAAAGCAACATTTGAAGATTTGAGTAAGGTCTTGATGTTTTTATCTTCTGTGATGGCCGCCTTGAGCAAACTCTTACCATCAGCGCCTGGAATCCTTGCCTCACCTGCTGGATATACCTCAGTCAGCACTAGGGCATCAAAGTTTTTCAAGACCTGTACAAACTCACCAAAGCAATCTCTTGTTCTGGTGAAACGGTGTGGTTGAAAGGCAAGTACAAGACGACGATCAGGGTATGCTCCACGTGCAGCAGCTAAGGTAGCGGCCATCTCGACCGGGTGGTGTCCATAATCATCAATCAAGGTATAACTTCCACCTGCTGCCAGCGGAATATCGCCGTAACGCTGGAAGCGACGGCCTACACCGCCAAACTCAGATAAGGCCTTCACGATTGCTTGATCACTGACACCCAATTCAGTGGCAATACCAATAGCAGCTAACGCATTGCGCACGTTATGCAACCCAGGCAAATTCAATTCAATTTGGAGTGGGCCTGGCATGATTCCATGTCTACGCACAGTACGACGCTCTACCGTGAAGTGCATACGTGTTCCAACCGCCTTCACATTGCTCGCCCGAATATCTGC
>CAIMOW010000028.1 GCA_903843235.1 uncultured beta proteobacterium
GGCTCGATTGGACTCGAACCAACGACCCCCACCATGTCAAGGTGGTGCTCTAACCAGCTGAGCTACGAGCCTATTAAGACCAAGAGTTTATCACCGGCGGCGTACTTGAGTAACGCCTTTGAGCTCCTCAAGGCTGTTTTGTACTAGGCGCAGCGCCTCTGAGTCCTTAATTTCGACCGTCAACAAGATCTGGGCGACACCTTTTTTGGCAGATTTACGTAAATCAATCACGTGTACGCCATGCCTAGTTAGCACCTCGAATAACTCCCGCATCAATTCTGGACGATCCAAGGCGCTGACTGCTAAATCCGCTGGAAACACCCGCTTAGACTCATCTTTAGGATTAAGCGCCCCGCCAGATTCATTCCATGCTGTCTGAATGACTCTTTCTGGAGCTCTTTCTAAAAGACCTCTGAAAGTCTTGCAAGAGCGTCGATGAATCGATACGCCACGACCTTGCGTGACAAAGCCTGCTATGGCATCAGGGGGAACTGGTCGACAGCAACGAGCCAACTGCGTTAGTAAAGAGTCAACTCCGACAACGAGAACATCACTACCTTGACCTTGCTTGCGAGTACTTTGGCGAAGAATAATTTCTGGTGTGGCTACAGCCTTGAGTTCTGACTTGTGCTCTGTCTTAGCCTCAGTAGTCTTGGTGTGAGCCGCAGTCTCTTCATCATCTAACGCATTGAACCATGCGCGCACGCGAGTACGCGCTCTTTGCGAGCGCAGATAGTTGCGATCAGGACTAATCCAATCTCGTGAAGGTCCACCATGCTTCACGGTAATAATCTCGATAGTTTGACCATTTTGTAATAGCGTATCTAATGTGACCATGGCACCATCAACTCGCGCACCACGACAACGATGCCCTAAGTCGGTGTGTACTGCATAAGCAAAATCAATCGGTGATGAGCCCTTCTCAAGCGAGATCACTTTCCCCAAAGGAGTTAGCACATAAATATGATCATCAATCTCATGATGCTTAAGCTGATCCCAAGCATCCTCCTTCCATGAGATCAGTTGCCTTGCCCAGGCAATCTGTCTTTCATAGGCTACAGCAGCACTATGAGTGCCAGTTTGGTGGCTTGGGTTTAGATTGGCGGGAGCATTCTTTGGCGGCGTAGCAGCGCCTAAATATGCACCTTCTTTGTAACGCCAGTGCGCAGCCAAACCATACTCAGCTTGCTGATGCATCTCGTGTGTACGCACCTGAATCTCAAAGGCTATGCCATTCTCATCCATTACCACAGTATGCAAAGATTGATAGCCATTGGGCTTAGGTCTGGCAATATAGTCATCAAACTCACGGGGAACAGGTTGCCATATATTGTGTGCCAAACCTAAAATCGCATAACAAGATTTGATATCGGCAACCAATATACGAAATGCTCTCACGTCATACAGATTGGCAAAGTCTAAAGACTTGCCTTGCATTTTCTTCCAAATACTGTAGATATGTTTGGGTCTACCTAACACCTCTCCCTCGACACCAGCAACCTGCAGCTCTTGCTTTAAGCGCAGGACAATCTGGTCGATAAACGATTCACGTTCGATACGTTTGGCATCTAACATTTTGGCGATGTCACGATACATTTGTGGCGATAAGGTACGGAAGGCTAAGTCTTCCATCTCCCACTTCATTTGCCAAATACCAAGGCGGTTTGCCAATGAAGCGTTAATATCTAAAATTTCTTGTGCCCAAGCTGCAGGCATCTCCAGCTTTTCTTGGGTTACCCATCGCAAAGTTTGTAAACGCGATGCAAGATAAATCAAGATCACACGCAAATCGTCTCCAAAAGCCAAGAGCATTTTTCGCAACATCTCTTCCTGCCCAGAAACACTCAAACCACCATCATCACGCACTAATTTTGCTTGGGCCTGCCGTAGACCTCGATACCCGATCAGCAATCTTGCCGACTCATCTCCAATCAATTTGATGAGCGCTTCTTTGCCATGGGTGCGTGCAATATTGGTAGCTGCCGTTAAAGTCGCTCCATCTAGATGGAGCATCTGCAAAATCTGCGAAACGCCAGAAGCATGGCTTTCGGCTGGCTCACCATACCAGCCATCAATAATTTTAAATTTCTCAGGTGAATTTGCCATTACACGATGCAGAGTTCTTACAGATAAAAATTGTGAGGGTTGCTGTGTGTTTACACAAACATTAAGTATTGCTTAGCTAAAGAATTCTTTTGCTAAAGCAATTTGCTCAGTCTTAACAAATGCTGGTGCATGACCTACATTTGGAATCTCAATACTTCTTGCATAAGGATTAACTTTGCACATCTCAGCGACTGTTTTAGCAGACAAGAGATCTGAGTTGCCGCCTCGCACGATCAACATCGGAATATGAATTTGCTTGAATGCATGCCACATGGCCATCTCACCTGCCTTAGCCATGATGGGATTAACGGAAGCAAACGGCACAGAAATATCTGGGTCGTAATGCATCTCCCAGAGGTCATTCTTTTGAATGAGCATGGGCCCGTTATAAATCTCCCACTCCTCTGGAGTGTGCTCACCAAAGCTAGCGCAAATGGCATTCAAACGCGCAAGCGCGTCTGCGCGGTTTGCAAAAGAAAATGTTTGACCGACATAAGACCCCAATCGCTTAATCGCTTCAGGCTCAATACGTGGGCCCACATCATTGATTAACATACGACGAATGGGAGAATTTGGCGTAGAAGCGTAGACCATGCCAATCAAGCCACCCATAGATGTGCCAAACCAATCTACATGAGCCACACCCAAATGCTTTACTAGGCTAGCCATGTCTGCAACGTATTGGGGAACGGCATACATCATCGGGTTCTGTAAGCGATCAGAGTCACCCCTACCAACTACATCTGGACAGACAACGTAATAATCTTTGGACATCGCTTGCGCCAAGGTATTGAAATCACTGCCACGTCTTGTGAGGCCATGTACGCAAAGCAATACTTTTGAATTCCTAGGATCACCCCAAGCATGATAAGCCATGCGATGGCTACCATCACCGTCAGTGCATTCAATAAAGAAGGTGTCGCCTTGATGTTGCGCTGCTGGCTCGGAATTCTCGGCTTGAGGATGGGGCTGAAGAATGTCATGGTGAGCATGCTCATGCTGGCCCACTTCTTCAGGCTGCAATGTCACGTGATCAATCCCATGCTGATCAAGTAGCATCACATTTATGCGCGACATAATCTCTGGCCAGTCTTGCATCTGCTCAATTTCAATATGACCAATTAAGGCTGGAAAACTTGGAGTCATTTCCCAAACATGTAGGTCGTGGACTGCAAGCACGCCCGGGACATTTTTCAAATCACTACCCACTTGCAAGTAATCAATATGAAGAGGTACACCCTCCATCAGAAAGTGATAAGACTCATGCAAGATGCTGAAAGTGGACTTAAGAATTAATAAGGAGACCAAGATAGAAAGGATGGAATCAATTGGCATCCACCCGGTCAATTGAATCACTAGACCTGCAAGCAATGCAGCGACTGAGCCGAGCAAATCACCCATCACATGGACTAAAGCAGCTCTGGTATTCACGCTCTTCTTGTCGCGCGATAAAACCCAAGCAACCACGATATTCATCAATAAGCCAATGGCGGCAACAATCGTGACTGTGAGTCCATCGACTTTATGAGGCGTATAGAAACGACTGATCGCCTCAAATACAATCCACGCTACCAAGACCAGCATCACAATCCCGTTGACAAAAGCAGCTAGAGCTTCTGCACGGCCAAAACCAAAAGAATGCTTAGGAGAAGGCGGACGCTTGGAAATGATTTGCGCCAAAAGAGCCAAACCTAAAGCTGCAGCATCGGTCACCATGTGACCAGCATCGGAGATCAATGCTAAAGAACCAGCAAAGTAACCTGCTGCAGCCTCAACCCCAGAAAAACTGAGCGTGAGGATCAGCGCTATTAGTAGTAGATTCTGATTGGAAACTTCTTTGCTATGGGAATGCTGTGCATCGCCCTTCTTATGGGCATGCAGAGAAGGGTCGCTCCCAGTGTTGAACTGAGAAGAATTAGGCTTTGGAGAGTAGAAATGATGGGAACCAGACATGGTGATCCCATTATTTCACTAAATGATGACGAGAGTTAGAAACCCGTTGTATCTATAGGGGCACCTGTTTTAGCAATCACTTCCTCCTTGCTAACGCCTGGAGCCAATTCCACCAACTTGAGGCCATTAGGAGTGATATCCAAAACACAGAGGTCAGTAATGATGCGACTAATCACGCGCAGGCCAGTTAATGGCAAGGTGCACTTTGGAAGAATTTTGATCTCCTCTGTGCCATCTTTTTTCTTGGCAACGTGCTCCATCAGAACCACTACATGCTTTACGCCAGCAACCAAATCCATTGCGCCGCCCATGCCTTTGACCATTTTCCCTGGAATCATCCAGTTTGCGATATCCCCATGCTCACTCACTTGCATTGCACCTAAGAAGGCGATATTAATTTTGCCGCCGCGAATCATCCCAAAAGCATCGGCTGATGAAAAAATGGATGAGCCTGGCAATGTCGTAATGGTTTGCTTACCCGCATTAATTAAATCAGCATCAATCTGGTCTTTCGTTGGAAATGGACCAATACCCAACAAACCATTTTCAGACTGGAGCCAAACTTCAATGCCTGGTGGCACGTGATTGGCCACTAAAGTGGGAATGCCAATTCCTAAGTTAACGTAATAACCATCTTTTAACTCTTTAGCAGCACGTGCTGCCATCTCTTCTCTATTCCAAGGCATATTGATCTTCCTAAATTTCTTTTGACTATTTATTTAGCGGTTGAAAGGGTGCGCTGTTCAATGCGCTTTTCGGGCTTGTCATTAATGACTAAGCGATGGACATAGATGCCTGGAGTGTGGATCTCAGCAGGGTCTAACTCACCGTTCTCAACAATTTCCTCTACTTCAGCAACGGTAATCTTGCCAGCCATTGCCACAACCGGGTTAAAGTTGCGAGCAGTATGTCGATAAACCAAATTGCCTGAGCGATCTGCTTTCCACGCTTTCACCAATGAGATGTCGGAAACAATGGAGCGCTCCATAATGTATTGCTCGCCATCAAATTCTTTAATCTCTTTACCTTCGGCTACCAAAGTACCTACACCAGTTTTGGTATAGAAGGCGGGTATGCCACAACCGCCAGCGCGTAATTTTTCAGCCAAGGTACCCTGCGGCGTAAATTCCAACTCCAGCTCACCCGCCAGATACTGACGCTCGAACTCTTTGTTTTCTCCGACATAGGATGAAACCATCTTCTTAACTTGACGGGAATTTAATAGGATCCCCAAACCAAAACCATCAACCCCTGCATTGTTGGAGACGGCCGTCAAATTCTGCGCACCTAACTCTTTTACGGCCAAAATCAAAGCCTCAGGTATTCCACAAAGGCCAAAACCGCCAACCGCGAGCTTTTGACCATCCTTCAAAATATCCCTCAGAGCATCAACCGCCGATGGGTAGGTTTTATTCATAGCTTATGTCCTAATATTGCCAAAAAGGTAAAAAAGTAATCATAACGCTTTAGCCTGCCGAACTAAGCTCCAAATGCCATTAGACTGAATTTTCATACTAGGATTCCCTGCTTAGAACTAAACTATTAGTACTAAAAGCCGTATTTTTAAGATATTTCGGAGAAATAACATGAATCCACAGGAACTGTTAGCGCAATTTGGACCCAGAGAGTCCATGGACTACGACCTGGTGATTGTTGGTGGTGGTCCTGCCGGCCTCTCTGCGGCAATCAAAGCCAAACAGATCGCTAACGCCTCTGGCAAAGAGCTTAGCGTTTGCGTTCTAGAAAAAGGCTCTGAAATTGGCGCTCATATCCTATCGGGCGCCGTGCTGGATCCCAAGGCCCTCAATGAGTTATTTCCTAACTGGAAAGAATTGGGCGCCCCACTAGACACAGAAGTGACTCAAGATCAATTTCTCTTTTTAACTTCAAAGAAGTCATATCAAATTCCCAACTGGATGTTGCCCAATTGCTTTAAGAATGAAGGCAATTACGTTGTCAGTCTTGCGAACGTCACTCGCTGGCTAGGGCAACAAGCTGAAAACTTGGGTGTAGAAATTTTTCCCGGCTTTCCGGCTGCAGAGATTTTGTATAACGAATACGGTGCTGTATCTGGAGTGATTACTGGCTCAATGGGCTTGGACAAAGAAGGCCAACCGACCGACCAATTTCAACTGGGCATGGAACTGCGCGGCAAATACACTTTATTTGCCGAAGGTTCACGTGGTCATCTAGGCAAGCAACTCATCTCCAAATTTTCTTTAGACAAAGACGCTGACCCACAGAGCTACGGTATTGGCATTAAAGAACTCTGGGAAGTTGACCCCTCCAAGAGTAAGCCTGGCCTCGTAGTTCACACTGCTGGCTGGCCTCTAGAGAGCGATACCTATGGTGGCTCTTTCCTCTATCACCTTGGCGATAACAAAGTTGCGGTTGGAATTGTGGTGGGGCTCTCTTACAAGAACCCTTATCTATCGCCCTTTGAAGAATTCCAACGCTACAAGCTGCATCCAAAAATACGAGAAACTTTTGAGGGCGGCAAACGTATTGCATATGGCGCGCGCGCGTTAACTGCTGGTGGCTTAAACAGCCTTCCTAAAACCGTTTTTCCTGGTGGTGCATTGATTGGTTGCGATGCAGGCTTTTTAAATGGCTCACGCATTAAAGGTAGCCATGCCGCAATTAAGACTGGTATGTTGGCAGCCGAAGCAGCCGTTGCAGCTATTAACGAGAATCGCTCTGCCGATGTGCTGTCAGCCTATCCTGCCGCATTCCAAAATAGCTGGCTACATACCGAGCTGAATCAATCCCGAAACTTCAAGCCATGGATGTCCAAAGGGCTTTACATCGGCACCTTGATGGTCGGTCTTGAGCAAAAACTCTTAGGCGGCAATATGCCTTGGACAGTGCATATCAAACATGCAGATCATGAGTGCTTAGAGCCTGCGTCAGAACATCAACCGATCGACTATCCAAAACCGGATGGCAAGATCACATTTGATCGCCTCTCATCGGTGTTTATCTCCAACACTAACCATGCTGAGAATCAGCCGATTCATTTGACACTCAAAGATGCTTCAGTACCAGTTGACCTCAATCTGCACACCTATGCCGGACCAGAACAACGCTATTGCCCCGCCGGGGTTTATGAGTTTGTTGAGGAAAATGGTAAATCTCGCTTACAAATCAATTCACAAAATTGCGTGCATTGTAAAACTTGCGATATCAAAGATCCAAGTCAAAACATTATTTGGGTCACACCCGAGGGTGGTGGCGGACCAAATTACGCTGCGATGTAACTTAGCGTAAGTGCTAGTGCGATGGGTAGCGGCGTGGTCGGAGTTTTTGAATGGCCATGCCCGCCAAACCACAAGCTAAAGCTGACATCACAAACACATCTCGCGGTTGGAATGCATCCCAGATCCAGCCTGCACACAATCCGCCAAGTGTTCCGCCTAATCCATAAGAGATAGTCGCCATGAGGGCTTGCCCTCTAGCCTGAAGCGGTCCAGTAAACCAACGTTGCAACAATTTAGTGCCCGCACTGTGGTGAGCAGCAAAAGTGCCAGCATGCAAAATTTGCGCGAAGATCAGAACAGGGGTAACCGGATACAGCGCAATCAAGGCAAAGCGTACAACCCCTACGCCAAATGATGCTTGCAATACCACCTCAGCATCTAAGCGACTCAAGACTTTGCTCTGGAAATAAAAGAAGATGACCTCTGCAAACACACCCAATGCCCAGAACAAGCCAATTTGGAATTTGTTATATCCCAAGTTTGACAAGTACAGTGAATAGAAAACATAGAGCGCAGCGTGGGCAAAGATCATGAAAAAACCAGACAGCAAGAACCAGCGCACGTCTGGGTTAAACAATACGACTAAGAGCTCGCCCTTCACCATCTTGCGACGCTCCATCTTCGGTTCGTGCAACAGGAAGGTAATCAATGCCAACAGGCTGAGAACAATCATGCCAACAATGGGATAAAGCTCAATCCCCTTACGCTGAAAGAGTTCGCCAGCAACCAATACCATCGCAATAAAACCAATTGAACCCCAAAGACGTAAACGCCCATAGCGCTTATCAAAGGAGTTATCTTTAAATAAAGCATGCACGGTTGCTGATTCGCCAAGAGGCATCAGGCTGCTCAAAATGGTATGCAAAACAAACATCCACACAAAGAAAGCCATGTAGCTATTCAGAAAGAAGATACAGACAAATACGAGTGCCGCTAGACAGGCGCAAAAACGAATGATCCCAACGCGATTAGAAAGATAATCAGACAGCCAACCCCAAGAAAATGGTCCGACGATGCGCGTGATTTGTAACATCGACATCAGCACTGCTATCTCAATAACATTAAAGCCGCGGTCTAAGAAAAATAAACTAGCATATGGTGAAACCAAACCCACGTAGGCAAAATATAAAAAGAAAAAGGACCCGAAGGCCCACCGTACTGAAGATGTCATTTTCTGATTGAGCTATTTGCTAAGTGAAGTGATTTAGTCCGACTTTGACCCAGGGCGGGCAGCCGGAATCGGTGGAACAGACAAAGTAACATCGCCGCACTGCGCACGATGACGCAAAGCGTGATCCATCAATACCAAAGCCAACATGGCCTCAGCA